>JANOLA010000767.1:0-9387 GCA_031419535.1 Burkholderiales bacterium
CACCGACACCGGGCCCACCGCCGACATGCGCTGCGCCGAACCGAGCAATTGGCCGCAGTCGCGCGTCAGCGCGCGGTACACGCGGTTGCCGTGAAAATGCTGCGCCAGCCGGGAGGCTTGCTGCGGCGAGCCGAGCAGGAACACGTGCTTCGGCTGGCGCACGCCGGAAGGCAGCGCATGCAGCGCGGCACGGATCAGCACGCCGCCCAGCGAATGCCCGATCAGCACATAGTCGCCACGCGGCGCCAGCGCCGAGATGCGCGCGACGAGGCGCCGCCGAATCGCCGCAAAGTCCTCCAGGCTCACCGCGTAGCCGAAGGTTCGCGTGGCCAGGCCGGCGCGCTTCAGGTGCCACAGCAAGGGCCAGCCCGACAGCGGCGAGCGGCCCATGCCATGAACGAACAGAGCCTGCATACAGCGTGTGCTTTCCCACCAATCGACGTCGCCGCCGCGTGCCACGACAGCCATGAGGTTCCGGCCCGCCCGAGGGTTGTACCGAACGGGGCCGCGGCCGGCCACATGCTGTAATCATCGCGCACAAATCCGCACCAGCGTGCAAGCCGCTCACCCCAAGAAACGCGACGCCCCATGACCGATACGGTTGCCGTGCCGCTGTGGCTGCTGGTGCTGCTCGCCGCACTGGCGTGCTGGAGCATCCTCGTCCTGCTGCTCGCCCCCGGCATGCGCTGGTTCCTGCGCCGGCGCATCAACCGCATGATCGAGCGCATCAACGCGAGCCTGACGATGGAGTTGCCGTCGTTCAAGCTGACGCGCCGCCTGACCCTCATCGACCGCCTGTGCAACGATCCGAAGGTGCAGGCCGCCGCGACCGAGCACGCCGGCAGCAGCGGTGAGCCGCTCGCGCAAGTGGCGCTGCGCATCGGGCGCTACGCGCGCGAAATCGTGCCGTCGTTCAACGCCTACGTCTACTTTCGCATCGGCTATTCGCTGTCGCGCGCGATCGCCAAGCTGCTGTACCGGGTGCGCATCGGCTTCGCCGACGAAGCCGTGCTGCGCGACATCTCGCCCAAGTCGACGCTCGTGTTCGTGATGAACCACCGCAGCAACATGGACTACATCCTGGTTTCGTTCCTCGCCGCCGAGCGCGTGACGCTGTCGTACGCGGTGGGCGAATGGGCACGCATCTGGGGCTTGCAGCAGCTGATTCGCGCGATGGGCGCCTTCTTCGTGCGGCGCAACTCGGGCGACCCGCTGTACCGCGTGGTGTTGCAGCGCTACGTGCAAATGGCCACCGAGGCCGGCGTCACGCAGGCCATGTTCCCGGAAGGCGGCCTGACGATCGACGGCAAGCTGCGCGCGCCGCGCTTCGGTCTGCTCGACTACATGCTGAAGAGCTTCGACGAACGCGAGACCGACGGCCGGCGCGACCTCGTGTTCCTGCCCGTCGGCCTGAACTACGACCGCGTGTTAGAGGACCGCACGCAGTTGCTCAAGCTGCACCCCGATGCGCCGCGCCCGGGGCGCGTCAAGTCGGTCAAGACCTTGCTGTCGTTCTGGGGCGGCCAGTTGTGGCTCGCGCTGAACGGCCACTGGCACCGCTTCGGCTACGCCTGCGTCAACTTCGGCGCGCCGCTGTCGATGCGCGCCTGGTGCAAGCAGCATGGCGTTCGCTTCCCGGATCTGCCCGACGCGCAGCGCAAGTTAGAGGTGACACGCGTCGCGGCGCACCTGATGCAGCAGATTGGTCAAGTGATTCCGGTGCTGCCGGTGTCGCTGGTCGCATCGCTGTTCGTCGACGCACCGCAACGCCGCTGGTCCGAGCTGGAACTCAAGGCCGCCATGCACGAGCGCATGGCCCGCCTGCAAACGCACGGCGCGCACCAATACATTCCGCGCCAGGACCAAGACTACGCCTTCGGCGTGGGCCTGCGCATGCTGGTGCAGCGTCACATGGTGGTCGAGGACGATGGCTTGTTTTCCGTGGCGGATGACGCGCGCGAGATCGTTTCCTACTACGCCAACGCGATTGCGCATTTGGATGGGGGTGGCTTGATTGAGCCACGGCCTCACCCTCACCCCGTAGGCGAACCGGCCTTGCTCCCTCTCCTTTCGGGAGAGCGGGATTTGCTCCCTCTCCCTCCGGGAGAGGGTGGGGGTGAGGGCGCACGGTGACCTACGACGCCATCGTCATCGGCCTCGGCGCGATGGGCAGCGCCACGCTGTACCAGCTCGCGCGGCGCGGTGCGCGGGTGCTGGGGATCGACCGCTTCAACCCGCCGCATGAGTTCGGTTCGAGCCATGGCCAGACGCGCATCACGCGTCTGGCGGTCGGCGAAGGGCCCGAGTATGTGCCGCTCGCGCAACGCTCGCATCAACTGTGGCGCGAGATCGAAGCGCAGCTGGGCGTGGAGCTGATGGTTCAGTGCGGCGGCCTGGTGCTGGGCCGGCCGGACGGCGGTGGCGAGATGCACGGACAAGGAAACTTTGTCAGCGCCACGATCGCGGTGGCGCGGCAGTTCGGCATCGCGCACGAGGTGCTCGACGCCCGCGCCATCGGCGAGCGCTTTCCGCAGTTCGTGTTGCGCGGTGACGAGGTCGGCTGCTTCGAGGCCGAGTCCGGCTTCTTGCGCCCCGAGCGCTGCATTGCCGCGCAGCTCGAACTGGCACGCGGCGCCGGGGCGCACATCGTCACCGGCGAGGCCGTCACGGCATTGAAGCGCGAAGGCTCGGGCATCGCGGTGAACAGTTCCAGCACCACGTACCGCGCGGCGCACACCGTGCTCAGCGCCGGCGCATGGAACCCGGCGCTGGCAGGAGGCCGCTTCGCGCAGCTGCTCCGCGTGCGGCGCCAGGCGCTGCACTGGTTCCGGCCGGAGGAACCGGCGCTCTACGCACCGGGGCGATGTCCGATCTTCATCTGGTCGCACGGCCCTCGGTCGTCGCAGGCGTTTTACGGGATTCCGGTGGCCGACGCTCACGGCGGCGTGAAAGTCGGCACGCAGCAGCACGAGTTCGATACCGAGCCCGACAGCGCCGAGCGCAGCGTGAGCGCCGCCGAAGGCGACGCGATGCACGCGCAGCACGTGAGCGGCCGGCTGCGCGGCGTGAGCGCGCAGCGCACTCACGCCGCGGCGTGCCTGTACACCGTGGCGCCGCAGTCGCGCTTCGTGATCGACCGGCACCCCGAGATCGAATCCGCCACGGTGATCTCCGCGTGCTCGGGTCACGGTTTCAAACACAGCGCGGCCCTGGGCGAGGCGCTGGCGCAATCGATTCTCGAAGGTCGCTCGATGCTCGACCTCGCCCCACTGGCCTGGCATTGAGCGCACGCCTGCACAGGACTGACGGCCGCGTTCGACTTGCATTGGGGCTCACTGACCATGGCGTCCGAGAGGCAGGCATTGGAACTCGCGATCGCGGCGCTGGAGCAGCAACGCGGCGTGCTGGGTGACGCCGTCACCAACGCGGCCCTTGCACCGCTGAACGCCAAGCTCGCGGCACTCGAACCCACCGCAGCGGCGCACCAGACGCTCCGACTGGTCACAGTGCTCTTCCTCGACGTCGTCGGCTCCACCGCGCTGGCGCAGCGCCTTGACGCGGAAGACATGCATGCCGTGGTCGACGGGCTGCTGGCGCGCTGCACCGGTGTCGTCCAGACCCATGAAGGGAAGGTCTTGCAATACGCCGGCGACAGCCTGCTCGCCGTGTTCGGCGCCGACCAGGCGCGCGAAGACGACGCCGAGCGCGCGCTCCGCTGCGGCTTGGCGCTGCTCGTGCAGGCCCGGCAGCATGCCGAGCAAGTGGCACAACCGCAGGGTGTTCAAGGTGTCGACGTGCGCATCGGCGTGCACACAGGCCGTGTGTTGCTGGGCGGCGGCGTCGACGCCGAGCACAGCATTCGCGGCAGCACCGTGCACATCGCGGCGCGAATGGAACAGAGCGCGCCCCCGGGCGGCATGCGCATCAGCCACGACACCTACCGCCACGTGCGCGGCGTGTTCGACGTGCAGACGCAACCGCCGCTGACGGTGAAGGGGTTGGACGAGCCGCTCGTCACCTACCTCGTGCAGCGCGCCAAACCGCGCGCGTTTCGTGTGGCGACGCGCGGCATCGAGGGCGTGGAGACGCGCATGATCGGCCGCGACGCCGAACTCGAGCAGCTGCAAGACGCCTTCAAACGCGTCTACAGCGAAGGCAAGCTGGTCAGCGTGACCGTGGTCGCCGAAGCGGGCCTGGGCAAGAGCCGCTTGCTCTACGAGTTCGAGAACTGGGCCGAGGCGCGGCCTGAGCCGTTTTACATCTTTCAAGGCCGCGCCCACCCGCAAACGCGCAGCCAGCCCTACGGCCTGCTGCGCGACGTGCTGGCCTGGCGGCTGCAAATCGACGACGGTGAAAGCGCGTCCGTGGCCAAGCAGAAGTTCGAGCAAGGCCTCACGCCGCTGTTCCAGCACGACCACCCGAAGGAGCTGGCGAGCGCCCACGCGCACTTGCTCGGCCACCTGATCGGACTGGACTTCTCGGACAGCAAGCACCTGCTGGGCATCAAGGACGACGCCAAGCAGATCCGCAACCGGGCATTTCATGCCGCGGCGCAGATGTTTCGCAGAATCGCCGACCAGAACCGATCGCCCGTCGTGCTGCTGCTCGACGACCTGCACTTCGCCGACGACGGCTCGCTGGAATTCTTGAGCTACCTCGGCCAAGTGAACCGCGACGTTCCGATGCTGGTCGTGGGGCTCACGCGTCCCTCGCTGTTCGAGCAAGCAAGCGCGAACAGCCAGCCACGGGCCGCCGTGCAACGCATCGACCTGCGACCGCTGGACAAGGGCGTCAGCCGCCTGCTCGTCAATGAGCTGCTGAAGAAGCTGGACGAGATTCCTTCGACGCTGCGCGAACTGATCGCGGGTGGCGGGGAGGGCAACCCCTTCTACATGGAAGAGCTGGTCAAGATGCTGGTCGACGAAGGAGCGATTCAAGTCGGCGCGCTGCGCTGGAGCGTGAATCCTGCCAAGTTGGTTGCCACCCAAGTTCCGCAAACGCTGACCGGCGTGCTGCAAGCCCGGCTCGACGGCCTGAAGTCCGCGTCGCGGCTTGCGCTTCAGCAGGCCTCGGTGATCGGATTCGTTTTCTGGGACCGGGCGCTGGGCGCCATCGATGCATCGGCCCCCGAGGCACTGCCCGGCCTGGTTGAACGGGAACTCGTGGTTCCGCACCCCGACAGCAACCTCGACGGTGCGCGCGCGTATGCGTTCAAGCACCAGATCCTGCATCACGTGACTTACGACACCGTGCTCAAACGCCATCGGCGCGACTATCACGCCAAGGCGGCGGCGTGGCTGGCGCAGCTCGGCGGCGCGAGGGCGAACGACTTTCTCGGCGTCACTGCCCAACAGTACGAAAAGGCGGGCGACACCGAACACGCCTGCGAGTGGTTCGCGCGTGCGGCCGAGCACGCGAAGGATCGCTATGCCCACGAAGCCGCGCTGAGCTACGTGGCGCAAGCACTGGCGCTGATGGGCACCGATGCCGGCCCCGGGCAAGGCGACGACGCCGACGCGCCCGCGAAGCTGACGCTGCGCTGGCGACTGCTCGACGTGCGCGAGCGCACGTTCGATCTGCTGGGGCGGCGCGCCGAACAAGTGGCCGACATTGCAGCCCTGGAAGAGATCGCGCAGGCGTTGAACGACGCCCGTCGGCGCGGCGAAGCCGCCTGGCGCCGCAGCGACTACGCGATGCGCACCGCGGACTATCGCACCCAGGAGAGCGCCGCTCGACAAGCGATTGGCCTTGCCGCGCAGGCCGCGGATGCGGTGCTGGGGCTGCGCGCCCAGCTGCGGCTCGCGATTGCCGTGAGTTACCTCGGCGATGCCGCGCGCGGCAAGGGGCTCGCACTGGAGGGGCTCGCGAAAGCGCGGGCGCTCGGACTTCGCGCGCTCGAATCGTTACTCTTGAACACGCTTTCGGTGATCGGTAGCATGCAGGACGACCTGTTGCTGTCGCTCGAAATGGACCAGCAGCGCCTGCTCATCGACCGCGAACTCGGAAATCAACGCAACGAGGCCATCTCGCATGGCAATCTGGGCAGTGAATTTCTGAGCTTCGGCGACGACTCGCAGGCACGCCACCACCTGGAGGAAGGCCTGCGACTGACGCGCGCGGTGGGCGACCGCGGCGGCGAAGCCACGCTGCTGGGCAACCTCTCCAAACTTTCTCTGCGGCAAGGCGAGGAGGCGCTGGCGCTGGCCTATGCCCATTCGTCGCTCGAAATCGGAATTGCCGTGCAGAACCCGAGCAGTGAGGCGTTCGCGCTGTGTTGCCTGGGCAACGCCGAGTTGGCACTCGGGCGCCAGGGGCCAGCCGCCGCTGCGTTCGAGCGAGCCCGCGCCGTCGCGCTGGAATTCGACGACGGTCAACAATACGACGCCGTTGCAGGCTCGGCCCGCATGGCCTTGCTGCAGGGTGACTTGGCCGCCGCCATGGCGCTCGTCGAGACCCTGTTGACCCAGTCGACCGGAGGTGGAACCTTGGCGAGCGCCGAGGCACCGCGCCTGATCCAGCTAACCTGCTACCAGGTGCTGGCACGCGCGGGCGATCCGCGCGCCCCGGCGGTGCTGGCCACTGCCCACGGCGAACTGCAAGCCAAAGCCGCGTCGGTTTCCAACGCAGCGCTGCGCCACAGTTTCCTGAAGCAAATCCCCGAAAATCGCGAGATCATCGCTGCGTGGATCGCGCGATCGTCGGCTGCGCACGATTGAACGCCATCGGCGCCGCAGCCGCTCGCAGACCCTGCTGTCGCAAGGCGAGTTCAACGTGCGCGGCCTAACATAGGCAATGCTGGAGCACGCATGACCACCCCCGCAAACGCCCAACCCAACGCCTTGCCCGTCAGCATCTCTGTCGACGACACGCACAGTGTTTCAGGCCTGTTGATCGCGCCGCCCGCCGCGCGCGCCTGCTGCGTGCTCGCCCATGGCGCCGGCGCCGGAATGAACCATGCGTTCATGGCCGCCGTCGCGTCGGGCTTAAGCGAGCGCGGCATCGCGACGCTGCGCTATCAGTTCCCCTACATGGAACGCGGAGCCAAGCGCCCGGATTTGCCACCGCTCGCGCACGCCACGGTGCGCGCCGCAGTGGCGCAGGCCGCGCTGCTGCTGCCGCAACTGCCGCTGGTGGCCGGTGGCAAGTCGTTCGGCGGGCGCATGACGTCGCAGGCGCAGGCTGCTGCGCCGCTGCCCGGGGTTCGCGGACTGGCGTTTCTCGGCTTCCCACTGCACCCCACCGGCAAGCCCGGCAGCGAGCGCGGCGCGCACCTGTCTGACGTGCACGTGCCGATGCTGTTCCTGCAAGGCACGCGCGACGAACTCGCGGACCTGGGCCTGATGGAGTCGTTGACGCGGCAACTGGGCAGTCGCGCGACGCTGCACCTGTTCGAAGACGCCGATCATTCGTTTCACGTGCCAGCGCGCAGTGGCCGCAAAGACGCCGACGTGCTGGCCGACCTGCTGGACGCGTTGGTGCAGTGGATCGATTCGACCTGCGCCGCGCCACGCGCCGAGCCGGCGCCGGATTGAGTTCACCGCAACTTCGCCGAGCAGGCCACGATCCAGATGGCGACCCACGCGCCGCGCCGCGCGAGGCCCGAAAAATCCCTGGCGCGCTACGCCGCCAAACGCGACTTCGAGCGCACGCCCGAGCCGCAGGCAGCGCAAGCCGCGCCGGCGCCGGCACTGTCGTTCGTGATCCAGAAACACTGGGCGACCCGCCTGCACTACGACTTTCGGCTCGAGCTGAACGGCGTGCTGCTCAGTTGGGCCGTGCCCAAGGGGCCGTGCTTCGACCCGCAGGAGAAACGTGTCGCGATCCATGTCGAGGACCACCCTGTCGCTTACGGCGGGTTCGAAGGCATGATCCCGCCCAAACAATACGGCGCGGGCACGGTGATCGTGTGGGACCGCGGCACGTGGGAACCGGTGGGGGATGGGAAAGCCGGCCTGGCGCAAGGCAAGCTGGTGTTCAAGCTGCACGGCGAAAAACTCGCCGGGCTGTGGGAGTTGGTGAAAATCGCGAAGCCGGGCGACAAGCAAGAGCCGTGGATCTTGTTCAAGAAGCGCGACGCGTGGGCGCGGCCGCTGGCCGAGTACGACGTGATCCGCGCGCTGCCCGACAGCGTGATCGCCAAGCCGCTCGGCCGAATCGAAGATCGCGAGCCGCGTGAAGCGCCCTCGCCTGCGCCGCACGCCGCGCCGGGTGCGGCGCTGTTGCCGAACGAACCGGCGCCCGCGCTGCGCGCCGCCGACCTTCCGCGCGCGCTGGCCGCTGAACTCCCGGCATCATTGGCCCCGCAACTCGCCATCGCCGCGACCAGCGTGCCGGCCAGCGTGCCGGCCAGCGGCACCTGGAGTTGCGAGGTCAAATTCGACGGCTACCGCCTGCTCGCACGGCTCGAGAACGGCCGGGCGCACCTGTTCACGCGCGCCGGCAACGACTGGACCGACAAGCTAAGGTCCCTGGCCCGGGCGCTCGAGTCGATCGGGCTGAAATCGGCGTGGCTCGACGGCGAAATCGTCGTCTTGAACGCCAAGGGCATGCCCGACTTCAACGCCTTGCAAAACGCCTTCGACTCGGCCGGCACCGCGGCCATCAGCTACTTCGTGTTCGATCTGCCCTTCGCCGACGGCTTCGACCTGCGCAACGCACCGCTGCAATCACGGCGCGCGCTGCTGCGCCAACTGATCGACGAGAACGCGCCCGAGTCGGTGCACTTCAGCGCCGACTTCGCAGCCGACCCGGCGAGCGTGCTCGAATCGGCGCGTGCGCTCGGCCTGGAAGGCATCGTCGCGAAACGCGCCGACGCACCCTACGCCTCGCAGCGCACCAGCACCTGGCTCAAGCTCAAGTGCCACTCGCGGCAGGAGTTCGTGATCGGCGGCTTCATCGAGCGCGAAGGCACCAGCAGCGAAGTCGGCAGCCTGATGCTCGGTGTGTTCGATGCTTCCGGCGCGCTGCGCTACGCGGGCAACGTCGGCACCGGCTGGAGTGCGCATGCCGCGTCGAGCCTGCGCGCGCGCCTAACGCCGCTGGAGACGTCCGCCAGCCCGTTTGCGCAAGCGATCGCAACCAGCCGCTGGTCGCGCCGCGCCGCGGGCACGCCGCATTGGGTGACGCCCGAGGTGGTGGCGGAGGTGCGGTTTCGCGACTGGACGGCCGACGGCCACGTCCGCCACGCGTCGTTCCAGGGGCTGCGCGCCGACAAGCCGGCGCGCGAGGTGGTGCGCGAAGAGGCGTCGCCGCCGTCGCTGCCAACCCAGCCCGCATCGCCCGCCGGGCATCGCGGCGCCAGCGCGGCCCACCGTGTGGGCAGCGTCAAAGTCTCGCACCCCGAACGCGTGATCGACGCCGAGAGTGGATTGAGCAAACTCGACCTCG
>JANOLA010000768.1:0-9102 GCA_031419535.1 Burkholderiales bacterium
CGTTCGTGCCGGGCGTGGCGTCGATCACTTGCGCGGCGCGCAGCGGGCTCAGGTAGGCGGTGTCGGCGCGCGGCGGGGCGCGTGGTGTGTCGGGATCGCTGCGCCAAAAAGTCATGCCATCGCCTCGCGTGGGGAGAGGGAATGGGTTTTCGCTCCCTCTCGCTTGGGGAGAGGGTGGGGGTGAGGGGGCGGCCTCTGGTCGGCGCTGGCCACGCCGCCCGGCGGCACCCCCGCCAACGCCGCCAGCACCAAATTCTTCGGCCCGTCCAGCGCCACCTTGCCGGCGTCAATGACCACCACGCGCTGCACCAGCTCCAGCACGGCAGGCCGGTGCGTCACCACGATCAGCGTGCGGGTGCCCACCGCCTCTTTCAACTGGCGCAGGAACATCAGCTCGCTCTGTGCGTCCATCGAACTCGTCGGCTCGTCCATCAACAGGATTTGCGGCTGCGTCACCAGGCAGCGCGCCAGCGCGACAAGCTGGCGCTGCCCCCCTGACAGCATGCCGCCCATCTCGCCCACCGCCAGCTCCCAGCCTTTCGGGTGCGCGGCGACCACCCGGTCCAGCCCGGTGAGGCGCGCCACCTGGGCGAGCTGGGTTGCGTCGATGTTCGGGCGACCCATCAGCACGTTGTCGCGCAGCGTGCCGTTGAACAGGCGCGGTTCCTGCGAGACGAAGCCGACGCGCGCGCGAAAGTCGGCCGGGTCGATCTGGCGCACGTCCACACCGTCGGCCTGCACCATGCCTTCGCTCGGCTGATACAGCGACGCGAGCAGCCGCAGCACCGTCGATTTGCCGCTGCCGATGCGCCCGAGGATCGCGACGCGCTCGCCGGCCGCGAAGCCGAGGTTCAAATCCTTGAGCACACGCGGTGAGGCGTCCCCTCCAACGTCGGGGTAGGCGAAGCTGAGGTTGTGCAGCGCGATGCGCCCCGTGATCTTGTGCTGCGCCAGATAGGTCCTGCCCGGTTCGCGTTCGGTGGGCAGCTTCATCAGGTGGTCGAGCGCCAGCATCGCGGCGCGCGCGCCCTGGTAGCGCGTCGCCAGGCTGACCACGCTGGAGAGCGGCGCCACGGCGCGGCCGGCGAACATCACGGCGCCGATCAGCGCGCCGCCGGTCACCGCGCCGTCGCGGATCAGGTACACGCCCCACACCAGCATCACCAGCGTGACGAGTTGCTGCGCCGCCGCCGACAGGTTGTTGGTCCAGCTCGACAGTGCGCGCGCGCGCAGCGCGGTTTGCGCCGCCGCCGCAGTGGCGGCCTCGTACCGGTGCAAGAAGCGCCCCTGCGCGCCGGCGGCTTTCAGGTCCTCCAGGCCTTCGACGGCTTCGACCAGCACGCCTTGCAGGTCGGCCTGTTGCGCCATGTTCGCGCTCATCGTGCGCCGCAGCCGCCCCTGGATGAGCAGCGCCAGGCCGAGGATCAGCGGCACCGCGATCACCATCACCCAGCCCAGCAGCCCGCCGGTGAGGAAGATCATCGCGATGAACAGCACGACAAACGGCAAGTCGCTGATCGCCGACAGCGTGGCCGACGCGAAGAAGTCGCGCACCACTTCCACCTGCGCCAGATGGTGCGCGTAAGAGCCGGCCGAAGCGGGCCGGTGTTCCATGCGCACGGCGAGTGTCTGGCGAAACAGCAGCGAGCCGATGATCAGGTCGGCCTTGCGCCCGGCCATGTCGATCAGGTGGCTGCGCAGTTGGCGCGCCATCAGGTCGAACATCAGCGCGAGCAGCGCGCCGCTCGCGAGCGCCCAGAGCGTGACGAAGGCCTGGTGCGGAATCACCTTGTCGAACACGACCGACGTGACCAGGCCGATCACGAGCATCAACACATTGCTCATGAACGCGGCGAGCAGGGCCGAGCGGTAATAAGGCGCAAAGCGCCGCAGCGTGCCCCACAGCCAATGGCTGTTCGGGTCGCGCAGCTGCGCGTCGTCGAAAGCGGCGCTGGGCGCATCGATCAGCGGCGTGGCGACGAAGGCGAATCCCGTGTACTCGGCCTGCAGTTCCGATTCATGCGCCTCCACGGCCACGCACTGCTCGCCCGGCATCACCACTTCGTAGTGGTCCGGCGTCGGGCCCTCCAGGCGCCGCGCGAGGATGCACGCGTCGCCGTTCCTCAACAGCAACACCGCAGGCAGCAGCAAGGAGTGGACCTCGCTGATGCGGCGCTGGATCAGCCCGGCGTTGAAGCCGGCTTCGCGCATCGCGCGGATCGCCTGGTCCGGGCCCATCGGCCCGGTGAGCGGCAGATCGGCGAGCAGCGACTGCGCCGAACGCTCGCGCCCATGGTGGCGCGTCAGCCAAACCACGGCGTGCAGCAGCGCGTCGTCGATCCCGCTCGGCGGGCCGGTGCTCGGGTTCGACGGCGCGGCGTCGTGCGCCGCGGGAGTGGCCATGGAAGGGGAAGGGCGCATGAATCTCGGCACATTCTGGGTGCCACGCCCGGTGCGCGGCGCTTGCATTAGCGGGGTGTTTGGCGCGCTGTTTGGCAGGGTGCCGCGATACGCCGCGCGGCGCTGGCGCATTGCGCGCGGCGGCCACGCCAGGATGACATCCGCTTACGGGCTTAAGCGGCTCGACGCGTCAGCGCGTGCACAGCGTCACGCGCTTTTGCAAATGTAGGAAGTTGCCTGACACCAAGCGCAGTGTTCCGTGGACTCAAGCGACGGAACTGGCCTGATGTTGCCGCCCAGTTCGGCGCCGCAGAATTCTCCCCATGTTGAAGCGCACAGCCAGGTCCTGACGCTCAACCCAATCGCCCCTCCTCGACGAGGGCCCATGGAACGCCAGAGGAAAGCCGAACATGAACACCCAACAAATCCTGACCGAAATTCGCGAAGCGAATCTGTCTTACCTGATGCTCGCGCAAAACCTGATCCGTGCCGACCGTGAACAGGCGATGTACCGCCTGGGCGTCTCGGAAGAAGGCACGCGCATGATCGAGCTGCTGTCACCCGCGCAGATGATGCGCATTGCGTCGGGCAACACCTTGCTGTGCCGCTTCCGCATGGACGACGAACTCGTCTGGACCCTGCTCACGAACCACGGCAGAAGCGCGGCGAACGACACGACGAGCCGCCTGCACGCGAGCATTCTGATGGCCGGCCGGCACACGGAAGCCGCTTGACCATGCGCAACAAGAGCATCCTCACCGAAGCCACGCAAATCCAGCGCGCCGTCACGCTCATCAACCTCGGTGCGCGTCTCCAGGTGCTGGAGTCGGAAACCGACCTTTCGTACGAGCGGCTGCTGCGGCTGTACAAAGAGGTCGCGGGCAAGTCGCCGAGCAAGGGCCAGTTGCCGTTTTCGACCGACTGGTTCATGACCTGGCAGCCCAACATCCACGCGTCGCTGTTCCTGAACATTCACGAGTACCTGAACAAGGTGGCCGAGATCGAGGAGATCGACGCCGTCATCAAGGCCTACCAGCTCTACCAGGAGCAGACGCGCGCCCAGGGCCTGGAAGAGCTGATGTCGGTGACGCGCGCCTGGCGCCTCGTGAAATTCGTCGACACCGGCATGCTGACGCTGACCGCGTGCTCCAAATGCCACGGCAAATTCGTCACGCACCCGCACGAGATCGCGAAGCACTATGTCTGCGGGCTGTGCTGCCCGCCGGCACGCGCCGGCAAGGGCAAGGTCGCCGGCGGGATTCGCATGCATTGACGGCTCGCCGGATTCGCCACAATTTCACGCACTTCGATTGCACGCAAGCGCCTGACCCATCCATGCAGCCGACAGCAGGCCGAAACTAGACCTTGACACCTCGGTGTCAACTTGTCTCCTCCTGGCACTTCAAAGTGCTTTCAAACGGGTCCCAACGGACCCGTTTTTTTTCGCCTGCTGTCCTTTCGCCTGGTGTCCGCGCCGCGAGCCCGAATTCAAGTGGTTTGCGGCCGGGCCGATATGAACCTGCAAGGCCCGCCCGCAAGGGGCCAGGACAAGTTCTTCAAAGTCACACCCTATGCTCGTCATCATCGGTTACCTCGTCGCGCTGGGTTGCATCTTCGGCGCGTACATCATTCACGGCGGCAACATCGGCGTCATCGTCAAGGCATTGCCGACGGAGATGATGGCGATCATGGGTGGCGCGCTCGGCGCGTTCACCGTGAACAACCAGCCCAAGGTGCTGAAGGCGACGCTGGCGGCGATTCCGAAGCTGCTGAAGGGCTCCAAGTACTCCAAGGCGCGCTACATGGAGCTGATGGCGCTGCTCTACGACGTGCTGCAAAAGGCGCGCAAGGAAGGCCTGATGTCGATCGAGGCCGACGTCGAGGACCCGCACAACTCGCCGTTGTTCCAGAAGTACCCGACGGTGGGCAACGACCACCATGTGGTCGAGTTCATCACCGACTACCTGCGCATGATGGTCTCGGGCAACTTGAACGCACACGAGATCGAGAGCCTGATGGACAGCGAGATCGAAACCCACCATCACGAGGCCCATGGCCCGGTGGCGGCAATCGCGCGCCTGGCGGGGGCGCTGCCGGCGTTCGGCATCATCGCCGCGGTGCTGGGCGTCGTGAACACGATGGGGTCGGTGGGCCAGCCGCCGGCGATTCTGGGCGCCATGATCGGCTCGGCGCTCGTCGGTACCTTTCTCGGCATCTTGCTCGCCTACGCCGTGGTCGAGCCGCTCGGCGGCCTGCTCGAACAGAAGAACGACGAAAACGCCAAGGAGCTGCAGTGCATCAAGACCACGCTGCTCGCCAGCATGCAAGGCTACGCGCCGCAAGTCGCGGTGGAGTTCGGGCGCAAGGTGCTCTATTCAGCGGATCGGCCGACGTTCGCCGAGCTCGAAGGCCATGTGAAGGGCAAGAAGTGACCTCGCAACGCAGTTGCCAGGTCATCCCGGCGGAAGCCGGGATCCAGGTTCGCGTGCCCAGAGTCAACAGCCGGTGGATCCCGGCTTGCGCCGGGATGACAAGCGGGGAGCCCCACCATGGCGGGTGACGCTAAAAAGCTCCAGCCGATCATCATCAAGCGCGTCAAGAAGGGCGGGCATGGCGCCCATGGCGGCGCGTGGAAGATCGCCTACGCCGACTTCGTGACGGCGATGATGGCGTTCTTCTTGTTGATGTGGCTGCTCGGCTCGGTGACCGACGGCGACAAGAAAGGCATCGCCGACTATTTCAATACGCCGCTCAAGGTGGCGCTGCTGCAAAGCGGTTCGGGGTCGGGCGATGCTTCGCACGTGATCAAGGGCGGCGGCAAGGATTTCTCGCGCACCAACGGTCAGGTGAAGAACGGCGAAATTCCTCCTGACCAGAAGACGATCAATCTGGCGGCGCTGAAAGCCGAGCAGCGGCGCTTGGAGATGGAGCGCCTGAAGGGTCTGCGCGACAAGGTCGAAGACATCATCGCCAACAACCCCAAGCTGGCCGCGATGAAGTCGCAAATCCGCCTGGACATGATTCGCGACGGCCTGCGCATCCAGATCGTCGACGAAAACGGCCGGCCGATGTTCGACAGCGGCAGCGCGCTCGTCAAGCCCTACATGCGCGACCTGCTCGCCGAACTGGGCAATGTGTTGGCCGAGGTTCCGAATCGCCTGACGCTCGAAGGCCACACCGACGCAACGCCGTTCGGCGCGGGCGAGCGCGGCTACAGCAACTGGGAGTTGTCGAGCGACCGCGCGAACGCGTCGCGGCGCGAACTGATTCACGGCGGCTTGCCCGAAGAACGCGTGATGCGCGTGCAGGGTCTCGCGTCGATTTCGCCTTACGACCCGAAGGAGCCGCAGCACGCGGCGAACCGGCGCATCTCCATCATCGTGATGAACAAGGAAGCCGAAGCGCGAATTTCGGGCGCCGACCCGCCGATCGACGATCTTTCCGCCGCCGGGCGGGCCGGGCCCTCAACTTCGCCCGAAGTCTCCCGATAGAGGTTTGGCTTATCCAGGCCTGAACGACCGGCCG
This sequence comes from Burkholderiales bacterium, assembly GCA_031419535.1. Classification (GTDB taxonomy): domain Bacteria; phylum Pseudomonadota; class Gammaproteobacteria; order Burkholderiales; family Burkholderiaceae_C; genus JAEMQF01. The sequence continues at coordinate 5,926 of JANOLA010000768.1, forward strand.
CGAGGACCACCATGACGAACCCGACCGACCTGAAATTTCTGATCGTCGACGACTTCTCGACGATGCGCCGCATCGTGCGCGGGCTGCTCAAGGAAATGGGCTGCACAGACGCCGACGAAGCCGAAGACGGCGCCGTGGCGCTGACGATGCTCAAGACCGCGAAGTACGACTTCGTCGTCTCCGACATCAACATGCCGAACATGAACGGTTTCGACCTGCTCAAGGCGGTGAAGGCCGACCCCGGCCTGAAGCACCTGCCGGTACTGATGGTGACCGCCGAGGCGCGCAAGGAAGACATCGTGCTCGCGGCGCAGATCGGCGCGGCGGGCTACATCGTCAAGCCGTTCACCAAGGCGACGCTGGAAGAGAAGGTGCAGAAGATCATGCAGAAGCTCGCGGCCACGGCGTAAACCGTGTCTGGCCGCACAAGAAAGACAAGAACATGAAAATGGAACCCTACTTGACGTTCGCACCGAACGACGCCGCACCGGCCGCGTCTCCCGAGGTCTTTCAGCAGCTCGGCGCGATCACGCGGCTGCTGCACGACACGCTGAACCAGCTCGGCGTGATCCCGAAGTTGCAAAGCGCCGCAGGCGGCTTGCCCGACGCGCGCAGCCGACTGACCTACATCGCCAAGAAAACCGGCGAGGCCGCGGACAGGGTGCTGACCTTGGTGGATCTCGCCAAGGCCGAGCAGGCCGGCATTGCCGCGGCAACGCGCAACCTGGCCAAGGCCCTCGCCGCCGACCCGGTGCGCGCCGTGGCCAGCGGCGCCGTGATGAACTTCGTGGGCGATGTCGAGGCAGCGACGCGGCGCGTGGACGCTCACCTCACCGACATCATGATGTCGCAGGACTTCCACGACCTCACGGGTCAGGTGGTGGCGAAGGTCGTCACGCTCGCCGGCGAACTGGAAGACAGCTTGCTCAAGTTGCTCGTGCAGGCCGCCCCGCCGGAGCAGGCGTCCAAGGTCGAACCGTCCGGGCTGCAAGGCCCGCAGCGCAACGCGTTGGGGCGCAGCGACGTCGTGAGCAACCAAGGCGAGGTGGACGATCTGCTCGCGAGTCTCGGCTTTTAGAACCTCAACGGGCTCCTGACGCAAACAGATAGGCCGGTTTCACGCCGGTGATCGGTGCCATGCCGGGCGCCGCGACGGCAAACCAGCGCTGGAGTCGGTGGTCGGCCCGCTCGATGGCGCAACTCAGCTCCACCGTCAAGCAAAACGCCGACAACGCGAAGCAGGCCAATCAACTCGCGCTCGGTGCTTCCACGGTCGCCGTCAGAGGCGGCGAAGTCGTGGGCCAGGTCGTCGAGACGATGAAGGGCATCAACGACAGCAGCAAGAAGATCGCCGACATCACTGCCGTGATCGACGGCATCGCGTTCCAGACGAACATTCTGGCGCTCAATGCCGCGGTCGAAGCGGCGCGTGCCGGCGAACAGGGCCGCGGCTTCGCGGTGGTTGCCTCCGAAGTGCGCAGCCTGGCGCAGCGCTCGGCGGAAGCCGCCAAGGAAATCAAGACGCTGATCGGCGCGAGCGTCGAGCGTGTCGCGCAGGGCACGGCGCTGGTGGACCAGGCGGGCGTGACGATGAGCGAGATCGTCACCGCGATCAAGCGCGTCACCGACATCATGGGCGAGTTCAGCAGCGCGAGCAGCGAACAAAGCGCCGGCGTGGCGCAAGTGGGCGAAGCCATCACGCAGATGGACCAGGCGACGCAGCAAAACGCTGCGCTGGTGGAGGAAAGCGCCGCGGCGGCGGAGAGCCTGAAGGGCTGCTGCAACCGGCGTTTGCTCGGGTGATCTTGGAGTGATCGAAGGGGCTGCGCTCCTCAGAGCCGCCGCAATCGGCGCTGCCCGCGATTTGTTCACGCGATCGGTCTGTCATTGCCTCAAGTTCACGCTCATTGCGTCGTAAGTCGCTGCACGCACTTCGATGCCAAGGTCGAGGTGTGCAAGGTGCGCTCTTCAAGTGAAACGAAACGTCGCTGAACCAACGAAACAGTCCCGGTCGCTCTCGGTCGAGTTGTTCACGCTCGCCGCCTCGCGCTTCGCGGGTACCGACTTCACAATCGTTTGGCACGCGCCACGGGAACTGCAATGAGCAAACGCAAGCCAGGTCATGACGACGACAACTTTCCTTCGACGATGGCGTTGCCGCTGGATGCAATGGGCCGTCGGCTCGAGGCAAGCGTGCCCGCACCTGCCGCGCGACCCGCCACGCCGCACGTTGTGGTCAAGACCCGCAATTCAAAGTTCGCCGCGCTCGAGCCCGATCCCACGCGACGAGCCGTGCGCGCGGCACGCCACTCGAAATTCGCCGGCCTCGATGCCGAACCCTCCGCGCGCACCGCTCCGGCCGCGCTGGCGCCGGTGCCCGCGGCACAAGCCACGAGCGCCGCACCGATTTCGGCACGCCCCGTGGCGGCAGGCCAGTCTGATGCGAGCAAGACACCCGCGCTGCGCCTGGTCGTACGCGGGTTCAGCGCCGTCGAGCGCAGTCTGCTCGACGGAACGGTGAAGCTTTCCCAGCGCCGCACGCCGCGCCTGACGCTGCTGGCCGACAGCGACGTCGACAGCGCCGATGTGGTGATGATCAATGCCTTGGATGCCGGCGCGATGGACTGGGCTCAGCGCCAGCCGTCACTCGCCGGCAAGGCCGTGATCTGGGTCGACGGCAGACGCGCGCCGCCCGGGCATTCGTTGGCCAAGCGCCCGGTGCAGTGGCCGATTCTGCCGATCTTGCTCGCGCGCGCGCTCGAACAAGGGCCGGGCACGCAGAGCGCAAGCGCCGCCTCGGCATCGAAGGGCCGCGCCACCGCTTCTGCAACGAGTGCATCCGCTACCGCGGCCGCCGCAGCCACCGCGGCCGCCGCAGCCACCGCAGCCACCGCAGCCACCGCAGCCACCGCAGCCACCGCAGCCACCCGCAGCCGCGGCTCCAGACAACGGCGCGCCACGCCAAATCCTGGTGGTGGACGACAGCCTGGCGGTGCGCGCGCATCTGAAATCGCAGCTCGAAGGGCGCGGCTACCGGGTCAGCGAAGCCGAACACGTGGAGGGCGCGCTCGAAGCGGTGGCTAACGCCAGCTTCGCCTGCGTGCTGATGGACGTGCTGATGCCCGGCCAGGACGGCTATGAAGGCTGCAAGCAGATCAAGGCCAGGCTGCGCGGCGC
>JANOLA010000769.1:0-16455 GCA_031419535.1 Burkholderiales bacterium
CCCCTGTTCGATTCACGACCCGGCCGCCGCGCTGGACTATGCGCGCCGCCTCGTCGTGCAGCGCAAACGCTACGCGGATACGCTGGAAATCGTGATGCGGGTGTACTTCGAAAAACCGCGCACGACAGTGGGCTGGAAGGGCTTGATCAACGACCCGTACCTCGACGAGAGCTATCGAATCGACGAAGGTTTGCGCATTGCTCGGCAACTGCTGCTGGAGATCAATCGCCTCGGGTTGCCGGCGGGCAGCGAGTTTCTCGACGTCATCTCGCCGCAGTATCTGGGCGACTTGATCGCCTGGGGGGCGATCGGCGCGCGCACCACGGAGAGCCAGGTCCATCGCGAACTCGCCTCTGGGCTGTCGGCACCGATCGGCTTCAAGAACGGCACCGACGGGAACATCCGCATCGCCATCGATGCAATCCAGGCCGCGGCTCGACCGCACCACTTCTTGTCGGTGCACAAGAGTGGCCAAGTCGCGATCGTCGAGACCAGGGGCAACAAGGATTGCCACGTCATTCTGCGCGGCGGCAAGACGCCGAACTACGATGCGGCGCATGTTGCGGCGGCTTGCAAGGAAATCGAAGCCGCCAAGCTCGAGTGCTCCCTGATGATTGACTGCAGCCACGCCAACAGCAGCAAACAGCACGAACGTCAGGTCAACGTGGCGCGCGATGTCGCGTCGCAACTGAAGTCCGGCACGGACTGCATTTTTGGCCTCATGCTCGAAAGCCACTTGGTCGCTGGCGCACAGAAATTCAACGCAGGAAAAGACGACCCCACCCTGCTCGAGTACGGGCAAAGCATTACCGATGCATGTCTCGGCTGGGACCAGTCGCTCGAAGTCCTCGAGCTGCTTCACGACGCCGTCAAGATGCGCAGGCGCTGAGAATGAGGCAACAAATGAGGCAACAGCATGTAATCGCGCGTCATCGCTTGTAAGGCGCGTGATGCGCGGCAAGCGTTGCGCGCATGCGGGTCGCGGATCGGGTTCAATCGGCTCACCACGTCAGTTGGAGAGCTTCCATGAGCCGACTCTTGAACGCCGTCAGAAACGCGATGCTGGCCGCCACCGCGGCCTCAGCCGGGTTTGCGAGCGCACCGCTGAGCGCCCAAACGGCTCAAACGCGTGCCAGCACGTCGGAGGGGTTGTCCGCGTGGGAACGGGTGGTCATGGAGGCTACGTTCAGCAAAGCCGACGCCGATGACGATGGGCACTTAACGAGACTCGAAACGGCTCGACTCGCTGCATTCACCGATCGATTCGATGCCCTCGACGCCGACCAAGACGGAACTCTCGATCTGGAAGAGTTTGCGGTCGGCTTCGCAACCGCTCACTGATATTCAGTGAGGCCGGTCGCCCGGCGCTGATTGCGACATCGGTCAGTGCGGCCGTGCACGGCGGTTCGCCCGGCGTGCGTGGCCCTCAGATCGCCTCGCGCGCCAATCGCTCGCTGCTCCAGTAGACATCGTCGCCGCCCAATCCGTCCAGGTTCGCCCGGTTCAGGACTCGGGCCAGCACGAACAGCAAGTCGCTGAGGCGATTCAGATACTGCCGTGGCTGCGGCCGCTGCGCATCGGCGTTGCCCAGGGCGACAACGGAGCGCTCGGCACGCCGAGCGACGCTGCGCGCCACATGGGCCAGCGCCGCGCTGCGAGACCCTGCCGGGAGAATGAATTCCTTGAGTCGTGGCAGCGCAGCGTTGTAGTGCGCCAAGGCATCGTCGAGGTGGGTCAGCGCCGACTCCTTGAGCAGCTCGAAGCCGGGAATCGACAACTCACCGCCAAGGTTGAACAGCTCATGCTGCACGCGGACCAGCAGTTCGCGAACATCGCCGGGTAGGGGCTCGGCCAGCAGAACACCCAGATGCGAGTTGAGTTCGTCGACCTCGCCCATGGCGCAAATCCGAAGGTGCGTTTTCGCCACCCTCGAGCCGTCACCCAACCCGGTGGTTCCGTCATCCCCTGTACGGGTCGCAATTTGCGTCAGACGATTCGCCATGCCCGGGATGCTAAGGCCTCGCGACTTGGCTGTCATCTTGGTGCACCGACAGCGTTAGAGACGGCACCGCCGAGTGCCCAAGCGGCGGCTGACGCGCCGGGAACGCGTGGCTGAATAGAATCCCCAAGCTGTGCGCCGTTTCGGCGCGCTGGAGTTTCCGACATGAACGCACCCCTTCCCAGCCACGCGCTGCCGTTGTTCGAGCACCGGCCGCTGCCGAAGGCAATGCTCGATTCGTTGACTGCACGTTTTGCGCAGCGTTGCTCGACCGCCCGCGCGGTTCGTGAACAGCACGGGCGCGACGAGTCGCCGTTCGAAGTCACGCCGCCGGACGCGGTGGTCTATGCCGAAAGCACCGAAGACGTCGCGTTTGTCGTCAAGCTCGCCAGCGAGTATTCAGTGCCGGTGATTCCGTTCGGCGTGGGCTCATCCCTGGAAGGCCACATCTTGGCGGTACAAGGCGGTGTCAGCATCGACCTGAGTCGCATGAACAAACTCGTCGCCGTGCATCCTGAAGACCTCACGGTGACGGTTCAGGCCGGCGTCACGCGCACCCAGCTCAATCGTGAAATCAAGGACACGGGATTGTTCTTCCCCATCGACCCGGGAGCCGACGCGACGCTGGGTGGCATGGCCGCGACGCGCGCCAGTGGCACGAATGCCGTGCGCTACGGAACGATGCGCGAAAACGTGCTGGCCCTGACCGTTGTCGCTGCCAACGGCGACATCGTTCGCACCGGCACGCGAGCCAGAAAGTCCAGTGCCGGCTATGACTTGACGCGTTTGTTCGTCGGCAGCGAAGGCACGCTGGGCGTGATGACCGAAGTCACCGTTCGCCTGTATCCGCTGCCAGAAGCGGTGCTGGCGGCCGTGTGCCATTTCCCCGACGTGGGGGCCGCGGTCAACACGACGATCCAATTGATCCAGCTCGGCGTCCCCATCGCACGCTGCGAACTGTTAGATGCGAACGCGGTGCGCGCCGTCAACGCGCACGACAAACTGAACCTGCTCGAACAGCCCATGCTGCTGATGGAATTCCACGGCAGCCCGGCAGGTGTGAAGGAGCAGTCTGAAACGGTTCAGGAGATCGCGCGCGGCTTCGGCGGCGAGCAGTTCCAGTGGGCCACCACGCCCGAGGAGCGTACGCGCCTGTGGACTGCGCGGCATCACGCCTATTTCGCCGGCATGCAAATGCGCCCGGGTTGCCGCACCGTGACCACCGACACCTGCGTGCCGATCTCGCGCCTGGCGGAGTGCGTGACGACGGCGCTGGATGAAGCGAAACAAGCGGGCGTGACGCACTACACCGTGGGCCATGTCGGGGACGGCAATTTCCATGTGGCGTATCTGATCGACCCGGCGATTCCTGGAGAGCGCGAAACCGCCGAGGCACTGAACCACACGCTCGTGCATCGCGCCCTGCGCCTCGAGGGAACCTTCACTGGGGAACATGGGGTGGGCCTGCACAAGCAAGGTTTCTTGGTCGACGAGGCCGGCCAGATGGCCGTCGAGATGATGCGCACCATCAAGCGCGCCCTCGACCCCAAGAACATCATGAACCCGGGCAAGATTTTCTCTCTCTAGTTGCAGTCGATGCCTGGCCAGGCGTCCGGCCCTTGAAATTGCCGCGCTGCGCCCCAGATGACGGCGTTGTTGAACGTCCGTCATCGAGTTTCATCGTCCAAGGCACCATGAACAAGCAAACCCTCTCGTTCCAGGCAGAAGTCAAACAAATCCTTCACCTCGTCACGCACTCGCTGTACTCGAACAAGGAAATTTTCTTGCGTGAACTGATCTCCAACGCGTCCGACGCTTGCGACAAGCTGCGCTTCGAGGCGCTGAACAATCCGGCGCTTTACGAAGACGCGCCGACGCTCGAGGTGCGGGTGAGCTTTGACGCCCAAGCGCGCACGATCACGATCGCCGACAACGGAATCGGCCTGTCCAAGGACGAGGCGATCGTGAATCTCGGGACGATTGCCAAGAGCGGCACACGCGAATTCATGGCGGCTCTCGAGGGTGAGCAGAAGAAGGACGCGCAACTGATCGGACAGTTCGGGGTGGGCTTCTACAGCGGGTTCATCGTCGCCGACAGCATCGTCGTCGAATCGCGCCGTGGCGGGCTCAAGGCCGACGAAGGCGTTCGCTGGAGTTCGAAAGGCGACGGTGACTTCGAAGTCGAGGCCATCGATCGTGCGCAGCGCGGCACCAGCGTCACGCTGCACGTGCGCGCGGACGAAGACGAATTCCTCAGTGGCTGGAAGCTGAAATCGATCATCGGCAAGTACTCGGACCACATCTCCTTGCCGATCCTGATGCAAAAGGAAGAGTGGGACGAGAAGGCGAGCAAGCAAGTGCTGCGCGACGAATGGGCACCGGTCAACAAGGCCGCGGCACTGTGGACGCGCAGCAAGAACGACATCACGCCCGAGCAGTACCAGGAGTTCTACAAGCAGATCAGCTACGACAGCGAGGCGCCGCTGGCTTACACCCACAACCGGGTCGAAGGCCGAAGCGAGTACACGCAACTGCTGTACGTGCCGTCAAAAGCGCCATTCGATTTGTGGAACCGCGACAAGCGCGGCGGCGTGAAGCTCTATGTGAAGCGCGTCTTCATCATGGATGACGCGGAAGCCTTGATGCCGGTGTATCTGCGCTTCGTGAAGGGGGTGATCGACAGCTCCGATCTGCCGCTCAACGTCTCTCGCGAGCTGCTGCAGGAAAGCCGCGACGTGAAGGCGATCCGCGAAGGCTCGACGAAACGCGTGCTCGGCATGCTCGAGGCTCTGGCCGACAGCGAGGACTCCGCAGAGAAGGCCAAGTACGCCGCCTTCTGGAAGGACTTTGGCCCGGTCCTGAAAGAAGGCATTGGCGAGGACCATGCCAACCGCGAGCGCCTCGGCAAGCTCTACAGATTTGCCTCCACGCACGCCGACGAGGGTGTTTCACTCAAGGACTACGTGAGCCGGATGAAAGAAGGGCAGGAGGCGATCTACGTCATCGCTGCCGACAGCCTGGCCGCCGCGAAGGGCAGCCCGCAGCTGGAAATTTTCAAGAAAAAGGGCATTGAGGTTCTTTTGTTGACCGATCGCGTCGACGAATGGCTTCTCAGCCATCTCTTCGAATTCGACGGGCACCCGCTGCAAAGTGTGGCGAAGGGGGCGGTGGACCTCGGCACATTGCAGGACGAGGCCGAGAAGAAGCAAACCGAAGAGGCCAGCTCGGCGATCAAGCCGGTGATTGAGCGGCTCAAGGTCACGCTGAAAGAGCGGGCCAAGGACGTACGCGTCACCACGCGGCTGGTCGACTCGCCAGCGTGCCTGGTTGTGGAAGAGGGTGACATGAGTTCGCACCTGGCGCGAATGCTCAAGCAGGCCGGGCAGGACGCGCCAAAAGCGCAGCCGATTCTCGAAATCAACGCGACGCACGAGCTCGTCAAGCGCCTGGAAGCGAGCGAACGCTTCGACGACCTCGCGCATGTCCTGTTCGATCAGGCATTGCTCGCCGAGGGCGGCCAGCTCGAAGATCCCGCCGGCTACGTGCGGCGCGTCAATTCCCTGTTGCTGGCCTGAACCGCGGGTTCAGGGCAAGGTCACGGGCGGCTCGGCCATCAGGCGCACCTGCTCGCGCAAGTTCGACGCCTGCTCCTGCCAATAGGACGGTTCGCGGAACCACGGGAACGCCAACGGAAATGCCGGGTCCGCCCAGCGCTGCGCAATCCAGGCGCTGTGGCGCAGCATGCGCAAGGTTCGCAAGGGTTCGATCAAGCGCAGTTCACGCACGTCGAAGTCCATGAAGCGGCGGTAACCTGCCAGCACCTCCGCGACCTCTGAGCACATCGACAGATGGTCGCCGGACAACAGCATCCAGATATCCTGGATTGCCGGCCCGGTGCCGGTGTCGTCGAAGTCGACGAACTGTGGGCCGCTCTGTGCCCACAAGACGTTGCCCAGATGGCAGTCGCCATGCAAGCGCAAGAGGCGCAAGCTGCCCAACCGCGCATACATCGCCTCGACTGCGGCGAGTGCGGCGTCCGCGGCACCGCGCCACGACTCGAGCGCTTCAATCGGTATGGCTTGTGCGCTGAGCAGTCCATCGCGGCTGGCCAGCCCGAGGGTTGCGAAGTCCAAGGGTTGCCGAAACCGGAACTTCCCTTGTCCCCCGACCGAGTGAATTCGCCCGATTGCACTGCCCATGCGCTGCAGGGTCTCACTGTCGCCGAGCTCCGGAGCGCGGCCGGACAGACGTTTGGCGACACTGAATCGGTAGGTGCCATTCGGCGTGTGGAATTCAGCCAATGTGGGGGCGATCAACCGGCCTTGGCCGGCGCCACCTTCGCCCCCGCTGGCCAACAGGGGTAAGGCTGCGGCCACCGGCAGTTCCACCCGAGCCAGTTCGTCGACAAAGACGTGCTCTTCCAGAATTTGCGCGTCAGTCCATCGCCCCGGGCGGTAGAACTTAGCGACGACGATCCGGCCGTCGTCGAGAAACACCTGGTAGACCCTGTTCTCGTACGAGTTGAGCTGAATCAGCCGGCCATCACCCTGCAATCCAACACTTGCCAGGGCATCCAATACGCAGTCCGGCCCAAGGCCGGAAAACGGCGTGGTCTGGCTTGGGGGAAGGTCGCCGCTCAGCACTCACCGATGGTACGTGGCTTGTTCGGCCACTGCGGCGCGATCGCCAAATCGCGCCCAAAAAGGCGATCAGGACTCAGTCAGTGATGCGTCGGGCGCGTGGCGGCTGGAGAGTCCACCACGACGCCGGCGATGTCTTCGTCGTCGCCGACGCCCAGATTGCCGGGCTTCGAGTATTGCCCCGGCGGCGTGTCATTGCCGCCGTGCCCCCCGAAATCGCTCTGGCCGAAAGCGTCGGCGCGAATGTCGGGGGCAAAGAATGAGTCCTGGAAGAGTGACGAGTCTTGCCACAAGGCAGTTCGTTCCGCACGCCGGTGCGCCACCGTGTTCGACAGGCTCGCGCTCGCATTGCTGAAGCGATGCGTGCCTTGCCCATTGGACAACGGGCCTCGCAACGCCGAGCCCCCCTGCGGAACCAGGAGCTGCAATTCGGCCACGGAAGGAAGATGCTCCAACGGGCAGCGCATGTAGCGCACGCGACATGCCGTCAGCACCGAATGTTTGATGAGCTGTGCGCGCCGAGACACGCCCCGCTCGGTATCCAAGTCGACAGCGGCCAAGACCCTGCCATTCGCACTGCAAATGGCGAATGTGACGTGGATCGCCCCAAGCAACTCGAACCAGAATCTCGTTTCCGCAGGGTCGCCGGGTTGGCAGAACCGCACCAGCGGAAGCTTCGACAGCACGATGTGGTGCGGCAAGGCCTCGCGCAGCAAGCGGTACACGCGCCGCTCTTCCACCGAAAACACGGGCCGGGGAACCAACGGCCACTCGGTCGGCAAGGCCATCGCTGCTTTCTGATTGCGTACCTGCATCGCCCACAGCCCGAGCGCGACCGCCAACAAGCCCAGCGCCGCGAGCGCGGCAATCCATACAAGTGTCTGCATTTCTTGAAAGAGGCGGTCCAGGGGTCAAGACGCGAGGCGCGGTTCGGGCAATAGCGAGAGTCAAATGTAGCGGATCGAGCGCGGCCGCCACGCCTTTTACGAGCGCTCGATGGCGATGCACCTGATGCGTCGAGCCCGCGCCGAAGATTCGCTCTGGCCCGGCTCACGCCGGGTCCCGGTCAGACAGGTCATGGGCCTTGGTATACTCGCGCCCTTCCCAAAATGTGCCCTGGGGGAAGCATTGGCGTGACAGCCACTTGAAGCGGTAAGCGAGCGTCCGCCAACACGAGAAGCGGATCCGAGCGGACTGCCCATCAGGGCCAGACAAACCAGAGTAACTCACATGACCACCTTCAGCGCCAAGCCGGCCGAAGTGACGCATGAGTGGTTTGTGCTTGACGCGACCGACAAGGTTCTCGGAAGGGTGGCCAGCGAAGTCGCCCTCCGCTTACGCGGCAAGCACAAGGCCATTTACACGCCTCACGTCGATACCGGCGACTTCATCGTCATCGTCAATGCGGCCAAGATTCGGGTGACCGGAAACAAGGCCAACGACAAAGTCTATTACCGCCATTCGGGGTTCCCGGGCGGGATTCACGCGACCAAGTTCAAGGACATGCAGCAGCGCCACCCCGGCCGTGCACTGGAAAAAGCCGTCAAGGGCATGCTTCCGAAAGGTCCGCTGGGCTACGCGATGGTGAAGAAGCTGAAGGTGTATGCCGGCGCTGACCACCCGCACACCGCGCAGCAACCCAAAGTTCTGGAAATCTGAAGGGAACGGCGATGATTGGAACGTGGAACTATGGGACAGGGCGCCGCAAATCTTCGGTCGCGCGCGTCTTCATGAAGAAGGGCACCGGGCAAATCCTGGTCAACGGCAAGTCCGTTGAAATGTACTTCGGCCGCCAGACCTCGATCATGGTGGTCAAGCAACCGCTGGTGCTGACCGCCAATGACGCGGCGTTCGACATCAAGGTCAACGTGCGTGGCGGTGGCGAATCCGGGCAAGCCGGCGCCGTGCGCCATGGCATCACGCGCGCGCTGATCGATTACGACGCCGCCCTCAAGCCGGATCTCAGCCGGGCCGGGTTCGTGACTCGCGATGCACGCGAAGTCGAGCGCAAGAAAGTCGGTCTGCACGGCGCTCGGCGGCGCAAGCAATTCAGCAAGCGCTGATCGATCGCGGTGCGGGTCGCTGGGAGCCAGTCTGGCTTGGGGCCGGGCCCGCGTGGGGCCCGCATCCAGGCCAGCGTGGCGCCGGCAGGTCGTGGCCGGCAGGTTCGATCCAGACGGGCCCCCTGATGCGCTGGAAACTGCTTCGTCGCAGGCTTTCAATCAGCGCGCCACGGATGATCGTGCGCAGCCACCTGCCGTGGCCGCTGCGCTGGGCCGTTATCGCCTTGATGTTCGGATTTTCCGCGGCCTTGGCATTGTGGGCGTTCGAGTTCGGGCGTGACATCGCCGGGCTGGACCGCTCCGCGAATTCAGAGCTGGTGGATCTGCGCGTCGAGGTTGCTCGGTTGCGCGAGGAGCGTGAAAAGGCCTTGTCCACCGCGAACATCGCCGAAAGCCTGCTGAAGACCGAAAAGGCGGCTCAAGAGATGCTGGTGCAAAACCTGCGCCGCCTCGAGGCGGAAAACGTCGGCCTCAAGAGCAACCTGGGGTTCTTTGAAAAGCTCCTGCCCGCGAACGCGAATCCTGCCGGAGGCCTTGTCATTCGAGGCCTGCAAGCGGAGATGAAATCCGCCGGAAACATCAAGTATCAAATGCTCTTGATGCAGTCGGGAAAGTCAGCGCCGGAGTTCGCTGGCCGGTATGAAATCACGCTGACCGGAACGCTCGACGGTAGACCGTGGAACTGGGCTCAGCCTTCGGGCGTCCATCCGCTGCAAATGAAGCAATACTTGAGGGTCGAGGGCACGCTCGACTGCCCCGCGGCGGCCGTGGTTCAGACCATGTCGGTGAAGGTCATCGACAAGGCCGGTTCGACAAAGGCCAGCGAAACCGTCAAGCTCTAAACTCAGCAGCCCAAACCAGGGCGTACCGGAGAACGCACATGTTTGGAAAAAAGACCCAACCGCCGATTGGCACATTGATCGGCGAAGGCACGGTGATCCGCGGTGAACTGCGGTTCTCCGAGGGGCTTCGCATCGACGGCGAAATCATCGGTGACGTGATGGCCGCCGGCGACCAGCCGAGCATCCTCGTGATCAGCGAGAAAGCCCGAGTCACAGGCAAGGTCAAGGCCGGGCATGTGATCATCAACGGGTCGATCATGGGACCAGTACACTCCGATGAGCTTCTGGAACTGCAGCCGAAGGCATCGATCGTCGGCGATGTGCGGTATGAAGTTCTCGAGATGCACCAGGGTGCGAAAATCGACGGCGAGTTGAAGCCGCTCAAATCGGAGGATCGTCCGGCCCTCAAGCTGGCAACTCCGAGCCATGGATAACGGTTGAATCGGCGTTGCGCCGAAGGAGCAGACACAGTGAACGCAGTGCTAGATGCAGGTATTTCGAGTCCTTCGCAGGGCGATGCTCCTCCGGTGCCGTTGATCTTCACCGACAGTGCCGCCTCGAAAGTCAAAGAACTCGTCGACGAAGAAGGCAACCCCGACCTCAAGCTGCGCGTGTTCGTGCAGGGCGGCGGCTGCTCAGGCTTCCAGTACGGATTCACGTTCGACGAGGTCGTGAACGACGACGATACGCAGATGAGCAAAAACGGCGTGACCCTGCTCATCGATGCCATGAGCCTGCAGTACCTGGCCGGCGCTGAGATTGACTACAAAGACGATCTGCAGGGTGCTCAGTTCGTGATCAAGAATCCGAACGCGACGACAACCTGCGGCTGTGGGTCGAGCTTCTCCGCCTGATTCCCGCAGCGGGCTTGCGCAATGCCGCCGTTTCGGCGGCCCTGTGTTTGTGCTCAGCGCGCTGGATACAAGGCGCCGAGCAAGCGCGCGGCTCGCGCTCCCGTGACGGCCGGCAGGCCAGCGGCTTCGCGCCGCAGATAAGCCCGTGCCAGCCAGGCAAAGGCGCACGCCTCGACCTGAGTTGCCGGCAATCCATGGGCGTCGGTCTTGTCCACGGCCACTCCCGGCAGATGGATGGTCAGGCGCTCCATCAAGTAGGCGTTGAGCGCGCCGCCCCCGCACACCAGCAACAGACGCGCCGCTGCGGCGTAACGCCGAACGTCGTGCGCACAGCTGAGTGCGGTCAAGTCGAGCAGGCTGGCCTGCACGTCCTCAGGCGCGAGGCGTGTCCCAAGATTTCGCAGCATTCGATCCAGCCACGACGGATTGAAAAGGTCGCGTCCCGTGCTCTTTGGCGCGGCGCTGGAAAAGTACGGCTCGCGCAGCATGGCTGCAACGAGTTCTGGATTCGCCTTGCCGGTCCTTGCCCATGCGCCCTCGTCATCGAAACGCGTTCCGGTGTGCCGCTGGCACCAGTGATCCATCAGCGCGTTCCCCGGTCCGCAGTCGAAGCCAAGCACCACCTCGTCCGCATTAAGCACGCTCACGTTGCTGATGCCACCGATGTTGAGCACCGCAAGGGCGGGCGCGTGTCGGCCGAACATGGCGCGGTGAAACGCGGGAACAAGCGGGGCGCCTTGGCCGCCGGCGGCGATGTCGCGGCTGCGGAAATCGCAGATCACGTCGATCTCGGTCAACTCTGCCAGCAACGCCGGGGCGTTGAGCTGAATCGAATAGCCCGTTCCATCGAACTCACCCGGCCGGTGCCGCACGGTTTGCCCGTGCGCGCCAATCGCCATCACCTCGCTGCGGTCCGCCCCGGCGGCTTGCAGCAGTGCCTGGACACACTGGGCATAACGACGCGCGAGCGAATTCGCAGCCAGCGCCGCCCGATGCAGCTCATTCGTGCCCTCGCGATTGAGCTCGAGCAGCGCCGTGCTCAGCGCGTCGTCGAATGGCAAATGCGAGTGCGCGAGCACGCTCAGCGGCACCTTGCCCGCGGACAAGAAATCGACCAGCACGCCGTCGACACCGTCTATCGACGTTCCGGACATCAAACCGATGCAGTAGCGGGCCATGGCGGATTCTCGCCGCTGCGAGGCGACCAAGGCCAAGCGTTCCGTCCGAGCTATTCGGCGTAAGAGCCGGTGCGAAGCGTCGTTTGGGCCAAGTCGATGCGGCCCTGGAACCCTTTGGCCAAAGCGGCGAAAACAGGTTGCCCACTCGGAGCGAGCTGCGCGGTTTCCGACCACTGGGCAAGCCGGGCGGGATTGCGCGGGACTCCGCCAACCTTAAACTCGAAGTGCAAATGCGGGCCGGTGGCCCAGCCCGTCGCGCCCACGGACCCAAGCCGCTCACCCTGTTCGACGCGCTGCCCGACTCGAACGTCGATCCGCTTCAGGTGCGCGTACAGAGTGCCTCTGCCGCCGCTGTGCCGCACTTCGACCACATTGCCGTAACCGTTCTTCGCGCCCGCGAACTCCACCACCCCGTCGCCCACGCACCGCACCGGCGTGCCCGACGGCGCTGCGTAATCCACGCCTTGATGCTGCTGCCATTGCTTGAGCAAAGGGTGAATCCGCCCAGAAAAGCCCGAGCTGACTCGCGAAAATTCGAGCGGGCTCGCCAAGAATGCGCGTCGCTTGCTTTGCCCATCGAAGCTGAAATACGCGCCCTTGCCGCCGTTCGGGTCTTGGAACCACACGGCCGAGTGCTGACGTCCTTGGGCGGTGAACTCCGCAGCCAGCAGTTGACCGGGAATGTGGCGCCAGGTCACCGGTTCCGAATCCGCGGTCATGAGCTCGTAGACGACAGCGAAGGTATCGCCTCTGCGCAAGTTGCGGTGGAAGTCGATGTCACCGGAAAGCGCATCGGCCATCTGGCTTGCCACAGCCTCGGGGATTCCGGCCGCATCCGTCGCGGCAAACATCGATGTCGTCACGTTGCCGCTGCCGATCTTGATTTCAGCGGCCAACGCAGCCGTTTCGACCATCGAGATCAACCGGCCGCCGATCAATTCCACCCGCAGCCTGCTGAAGTGCGTGGCGCTTCGGGAACGATCGGAAGTGCCGAACCGGGCGATCAACTCGATCAAGCGACCTGAGGAATCCACGCGAGCCCGGACCGACTTGCCCGGCGACGCGTCGAACAGCGCGCGCGACGCCACGTCGGTGCGCAGGAACTCAGCCGCGGCTGTGTCGTGGATGTTCAAGCGACCCAGCAGCGAAGCGACGGTATCGCCGGCGCGGGTCAGGTCGGCGCGGTAGAAGTCGAGCCGATGCGCGGCCAGGGCCTCGAGCTGCAGATCGGTATCCAACGCCGAAATCGGCTCGCTGACGATGCGCCAGGAGCCGGTTGCCGGTGGCGGCATGTTGACCGCCACGCCGAACGACGTGGCGCCAAAGCCGGCCAGCGCGACCAGCAGCACGGCCATCAGGCTGTAGCGGTGGCTCGGCGAGCGCATGCCGTTGATTCGCGTTTGGGGTGTCGGTTGCTGCACGGCGCGGACCTCGTGGGGCGAAGAAGTGAAAGGACTCGCCTCGTGTGTGCGACCCAGGGAACGCACCGCCGCGACTGCGCCACCGGGGAAGGTTTTGCCAAGGGCTCCACTAGAATCGCCCTCGGCCCGAGGCGCAGTTTGCGCGACGCTGAGTCGTGAATTCGAGCCGAAATCAGTATACCCACCAAGGTCGTGCGCCACGCCGGCTTCGTTCCCGCTTCGCATAGAGCCACACTTTGACATTCGAATATCCAGTAACTGACAGGGTGCGTCACGCGATGGCGGTGTCGCTTCGTGGTAGCAGTGAACTGTTGCCGCAAACCGATTGGCAAACCAAGCTCGCACGATCGGACGCAAAGGGCGTGCCACTGCGCATCAAGCTCGGCCTGGACCCGACCGCGCCGGACCTTCACATCGGCCACACGGTGGTGTTGAACAAGATGCGGCAGCTGCAGGACCTCGGGCATACGGTGATATTTCTCATCGGCGACTTCACGTCGATGATCGGCGACCCCTCCGGGCGCAACGTCACGCGTCCGCCGCTGACCCGCGGACAAATCGAAGCCAACGCGCAGACCTACTACAAGCAGGCCAGCCTGGTGCTCGACCCGGCCAGAACCGAAGTTCGCCGCAACTCGGAGTGGAGCGATCCGCTCGGCGCGCGCGGCATGATCGAACTCGCCGCCAAGTACACCGTCGCACGCATGCTCGAGCGTGACGACTTCACGAATCGAATCAAGGCCGGCACGCCGATAAGCGTGCACGAGCTGCTCTACCCGTTGATGCAAGGCTACGACTCGGTGGCGCTCAAGAGCGACCTCGAACTCGGCGGTACCGACCAGAAATTCAACCTGCTCGTCGGGCGCGCCTTGCAGTCTGAATACGGCCAGGAGCCGCAATGCATCTTGACGATGCCGCTGCTCGAGGGCCTGGACGGTGTCGAGAAAATGTCCAAGAGCAAAGGCAACTGCATCGGCATCACCGAGCCCGCCGATCAGATGTTCGCCAAGCTGCTGTCGATCAGCGACGAGATGATGTGGCGCTATTTCACGCTGCTCAGCTTTCGCAGCGAGGCGGAAATCGAGAAGTTGCAAGCCGAAGTTCGCGCCGGGAGAAACCCGAAGGAAGCCAAGGTGCTGCTGGCCAAAGAGATCACGACGCGCTTCCACAGCGCGGCCGCGGCCGACGCAGCGGAGCTGGACTTCCACACCCGAGCGCGCGGCGGTGTTCCCGATCAAATCGCCGAGCTCACCCTGCGTGGCGCGCCGCTGGGAATCGGTGCGCTGCTCAAGCAGTCGAACCTCGCGCCCTCGGGCAACGAGGCATTGCGCCTCGTCGAGCAGGCGGGTGTGCGCATCGACGGGGCGGTGGTCAGCGACAAGGGCCTCAAGCTGGGCCGTGGCATTTACGTCGTGCAGGTGGGCAAGCGCAAATTCGCCCGAATCACGCTCGAAGCATGAGCCCCGCCCGGCCGCCCGTAGGGGCTGATTCCCGCTTGGCGGGACCGGCCGAAGGCCGTAGGGTGCACCAGTGAGATCGCGTCGCCTTGCCATTGGCTGCGCGCTCGTGCTGCTCGCCGGGCCGGCGCTCGCGGGAGTCTCGCCCGCCGAACAGGCGCGCATCGATCGCCTGATCGAATTCGTGCATTCGCGCAAGGACGTCAAGTTTGTTCGCAATGGCAGTGACTACTCCTGCGAAGATGCCGCGAAGTTCATGCGCGGAAAGATGAAGTCGATGGGCGAGCATGTGACGACGGCGCAGCAGTTCATCGAGCAGATCGCCACCAAATCGAGCACCACCGGGCAGCTCTACATGATCCGCTTCGCGGACGGCAAGACCATGCCATCGGCGCAGTTCCTCGGCGAGGAGCTCAAGCGGATGGACGGCAAAAACTGAACAGGCCCTCGCGCGGGAAGACCCCGAGGCAGACCATGCAAGTTCAGACGCTGCTCAAGCTGTCGGTCGCCGCGGCGATCGCGACGATCACGATGAAGACGGCCGCGTGGTGGATCACCGATTCGGTCGGGCTGCTGTCCGACGCGATGGAGTCGTTCGTCAACCTCGCCTCCGCGCTGTTCGCGATTTTGATGGTCACGATCGCGCAGCGCCCCGCGGACGAGGACCACCCGTACGGCCACAGCAAGGCCGAATACTTTTCGAGCGGGTTCGAAGGCCTGCTGATCGCCGCGGCTGCTGCGGGCATCATCTGGGCCGCCGTGCAGCGCTTGTTCCAGCCGCAGGAGCTTCATGCGCTGGGCTGGGGGCTGGCGCTGTCGGTCCTGAGTTCGATCGTCAATGCAGTCTTGGCGCGGCGCATGATGGCCGCATCGATCGAACACCGCTCGATCGCCCTCGAAGCCGACGCGCGCCACCTCTACACCGACGTGTGGACCTCGGCCGGCGTGGTGCTCGGCTTGGCGCTCGTCTACGCCACCGGCTGGCTGTGGCTCGACCCGCTGCTGGCGATCGGCGTCGCACTCAACATCCTGCGCGAAGGCGCGAAGCTCGCCTGGCGCTCCGTCGACGGCCTGATGGACAGCGCGGTCGAGCCGGCGGAACGCGCCAAGATCGATGCCACGCTCGCGCAGTTCGCCCACACCACGATTCGCTTTGACCACATCAGCACGCGCCGCGCGGGCCAGCGCCTGTTCGTCGACTTGCACATGCACATGCCGTCGAGCTGGTCGCTGGGGCGCGCGGCGGCGCTGCGCAAAACCGTCGAGCAGACCTTGGTCGGGGAGATTCCCGGCCTTCGTGCGTCGATCCAACTGCTGCCGATGGACGCCGAGGCGCATTTCGACGACGCGCCAGACTCGCGCTGAAGCGCCGATTCAGTCTTCGCGCGCCGCCAACAAGGCGATCCAATCCCTGCAAGCCATCGCCGGCCGCGCGCCCAAGGCGCTCGCGCGGGCGTTGCAATGGCTGATGCGCCCGTGCTCGAGTGTCGAGCGCGCTTCGCCGATGCGCGCACTGCTGTGCGCCACCGCGCACGCCGCGATGCTGGCGTCTTGCAACAAGGCCAGTGCGGCGATGCCGGCATCGTCCAGGCCGACTCCGGCGTCGTTGAAGATCACCGCATGGGGTGCCGCCAGCAACGCAAATTGCCCGGCGCTGATGCCACCGTGCGAGCCGCTCACGATGACGGCGCCCAGCGCGCCACCCTGCACGTCGCCCAGCGCTTGCGTGATGCTGTCAAGAACGAGCAGGCGGGGGCTTTCGGGCATGTCGGCAATCAGATCGGCAGCGAAACCGGGAGGCTGCCGCAACGGACGGGTGCCCTGCGCAGAGCCTACTGATAGGTGCGCGCGTCCTCAATGACCTTGCCGTCATTGGGCAGGCTGCCGGCAGCACACAACACCACTTCACCGCGCAGCTTGGTCACGTCGCGGATCGATTCGGCAATGCGATCGCGCAAGCCCTCGGCGGCGTTGCCGATCTCGCAGTGCAGAGTCATGCGG
>JANOLA010000770.1:0-2113 GCA_031419535.1 Burkholderiales bacterium
CGGACTTCCTGAAAACCAGCACCGGCAAGACCCCCGTGAGCGCGACACCGTTGGCCGCGACGGCGATGCTGCGCACCATCACCGCAGATGCACTGGCGCGCGCCCGGGTCGGCTTCAAGGCGTCCGGCGGCATACGCGGCGTCGCCGACGCTGCCCTCAACGTCGACCACGTGGAGCGCGAGCTCGGCGCCGCGGCGCTGGTGCCGGCGCGGTTTCGAATCGGCGCGAGCGCATTGTTAAACGACATCGAATCGGTTCTTGCCGGTTCGGCGAGTGCGGGTGCGGGTGCGGGTGCCGCCTCCAGCCGATACTGAATTCACCGCTGCGATCGTTGCGGGGCACTCGCACCGCATGGCATAGAGTCGCTGCTTCTTTCAAATCAAGACGGAGACACCCATGAAGTTCACGAACACCTTGTGGCGCGCCGCATGGCTGCTGCTGTTTGCATGGGCTGCCCTGCCCACCCAGGCCGCGGACGCTCCCGCGCCGAAGGAAGGCAGCTGGACGTTGCGCGACTTTCGCTTCCACACCGGCGAAGTGCTGCCCGAGCTGAAGCTGCACTACACGACGCTCGGCGCGCCCACCGGCGAGCCGGTGCTGCTGCTGCACGGCACCACGGGCTCGGGCGCGGGCCTGCTCAGCCCGGGGTTCGGCGGCGAGCTCTTCGGCCCGAGCCAGCCGCTCGATGCGAGCCGCTACTACGTGATCCTGCCCGACGCCATCGGCCACGGCAAATCGAGCAAGCCTTCCGACTCCTTGCGCGCGGCGTTTCCGAAGTACAACTACGACGACATGGTGCAGGCGCACCACCGCTTGCTCACCGAACACCTGGGCGTGCGCCAACTGCGCCTGGTGCTGGGCAACTCGATGGGCGGCATGGAGACCTGGATCATGGCGCAGAAGTACCCGGAGTTCATGGACATCGCCGTGCCGATGGCCTCGCTGCCCAGCGAGATGAGCAGCCGCAACTGGATGCTGCGCCGGCTCATCGTGGATTCGATCCGCAATGACCCGCAGTGGCAGGGCGGCAACTACACCCAGCCTCTGAAGAGCGCGCAGTTCGCTTCCGTTTTCTACGGCCTGGCGACGAATGGCGGCAACCAGGCCTTGCAGAAGGCCGCGCCGACGCGCAGCTCCGCCGACCAGTTGCTGAACCAGCGCTTGAACGCTGCGTTCACGGCCGACGCGAACGACGTGCTGTACCAGTGGGATGCGTCGCGCGACTACAACCCGTCGGCCGGCTTGGAGCGCATCCAGGCGACGCTGCTCGCCATCAATTCGTCCGACGACGAGCGCAACCCACCGGAAAACGGTGTGCTCGAGCGCGAGATCAAGCGCGTGAAGAACGGGCGCATTCTGCTCATCCCGGGCAGCGAGTTGACCGCGGGCCACGGCACCACGGGGCAGGCGAAGTTCTGGAAGAAGGAATTGGCGGAGCTGCTGCAAGCGGCGCCGCGCTTGCCGGCGAAGTAAGAGCTGAGATCAGCGCCGCCGCAACCCCAGCCACATCACCGTACCCACGACAACGATCGCCCCGACGAACTGAATCGGCGCGACGCGCTGATCCAGGATCACCCAGGCCATGCCGAGCGCGGCGACGGGCTCGACGTTCAGGATCGGCGAGTTGCCCACCGCGCCGAGCTTCGGCAGCAGCGTGAACGTCATCGTGAACGCGGTGCCGTACAAGACGCTGAGCGCGCCCAATCCCCACCAACCGGCCGGCGCGTTGGGCCAATGCAGGCCGCTCTGTGTGAGCGCGGCGCCCAGGGCCAGCGTGCCGACGATCAGCATCGTGATCGCGGTGCGCAGCCGCCCGTCCAGTGCGGCCACTTCGTGCTGCGTGAGCGCGAGCACCAGGCCGAACGTGGCGCCGGCGCCGATGGCGTAGAGCACACCCTGGCCGATGCTGCTCCACTGCGCCTGCGCGCTCAATCCGGTGGCCAGACCGGTCGCGTTGGCGAACACGGTGCTGAACGCCTGTGTCGGTGCATAAACGGTCCAGCTGTCGTAGTGGTGGCTCTGCTTCCAGTATCCGGGCGTGCAACCCTGGCCGCCCTGAGGCGGCGCCTCGACCTTCCGGAACTTGAACCAGATGTAGCCGCCGACCGTCGCA
>JANOLA010000771.1:0-5612 GCA_031419535.1 Burkholderiales bacterium
CCCGCGTCAAGGCCAGTGCCGAGGAGATCACCAAGGCGCTGACCGGCAACTGGCGCGAGGAGCACTTGTTCGTGCTGGGCCAAGCCTTGGGCGTGTACGACGACATTGCCAAGCACTTGGCGGTGTGCGAGGCCAAACTGCAAGGGCTGTTGGCCGAACTCGGGCAAGCCAAAGTCGATCTGGGCAAGGCGCCAAGGGCGGGAAGCAAGCTGCGCGCGGAGTTCGACATTCGCCAGATCCTGGCCAACTGGGCCGGCGTCGATCTCACGCGCATCAACGGGTTGGCGGCCACCACTGTGATGAAGATCCTCACTGAGATCGGCCCGGACCTGAGCCGGTTCGAAAGCGTCAAGCACTTCTGTTCGTGGCTGGGCCTGTGCCCGGCCACCAAGATCAGCGGCGGCAAGGTGCTGTCCTCGGGCACCAAGCGCTCGGCCAACCGGGCGCGTCAGGCGCTGAAGATGGCCGCGATGAGCCTGTCGCACAGCGACTCTGCGCTCGGTGCGTTCTATCGTCGCCTGTCCGGCCGAATGGACAAACCACGCGCCAACACCGCCACCGCCCACAAGCTCGCCAGGATGGTGTACTTCATGCTGACGCGCGGCGAGGCGTTCGTGGACCAGGGCCAGCAGCACTACGAAGAGCAGCAGCGTCAACGAAGTGTCGCCGCCCTCAAGCGCCGCGCCACGGCGCTCGGCTTCGTCGTCACACCTGCCGGTGCCCGAGCCTGAATGGCAGCGTCAATGGATTTGTTTCTCAAGAGCGCGCCGACGCCTGGGCGCTCAGGAAGTGAGCTTGTGCCGAGTCGCGTCGGTGGCGACGGCGGGCACGTTCTGCAAGATCCAGCGGCGCACGCGCTCCGCATCTCCAAGCCGCGAATGTTTGCCGGCGGAGTCGAGGAATACCATGATCAGCGAGCGCCCGGCCACATTGGCTTGCATGACGAGGCAGCGCCCGGCTTCGGAGATGTAGCCGGTTTTTTGCAGGCTGATGTCCCAATCAGCCCGCTGCACCAGCCGATTCGTGTTGTGGAACTGGTGGTTGCGTCGGCCGATTTCGACCTTGGCCACAGGCGAGATCGACAGGTCGCGAATGATCGGATGCTCGTGCGCGGCACGCACCAGGATCGCCAAGTCATGGGCGCTGGATTTGTTGCGGCTCGACAGTCCAGTGGACTCGACGAACTTCGTGTCGTGCATCTCCAGCGCCGCGGCCTTGGCGTTCATCGCCTCGACGAACGCCTCGCTGCCCCCGGGGAAGGTTCGGCCCAGGGTGTGGGCGGCGCGGTTCTCGGAGGCCATCAGCGCCAAGTGCAGCATCTCGCCGCGTGTCAGCTGGGTGCCGACCTTCAAGCGCGACCGGCTGCCTTTTTCGGTGTCGACATCGTCCTGGCTCACGATCACCACTTCGTCCAGCGGTATCTTGGCCTCGGCAATCACCAACGCCGTCATCAGCTTGGTCAGTGACGCGATCGGCAGCACGGCGTCGGCGTTCTTGCTCACCAAGACCTCGTCCGTGTCCTGGTCGATCACCAAGGCGGCGCTGGACTTGAGCGCAAGCGCATCGGGGGTGCGGCGCAAGCCGGCGGATTCCCCTGCTGACGCGCGAATCGGCTGCCGGCTCCTCGCCGTTGCATAGCCGGCGCTCACCGGTTTGCTCTTGCGCAACGCGACCCGCCGCAGATTGCGCGACTCCGGCGCCGCAGCAGCGGCAACGTAGATATCGGCGCGCTCGGCCTTGAGCGGCGCCGCCGCCACGAACGGTGTTGCGACCGCGCAGGCGAGAAACCCGCCAACAACGCTCGACCTCAAAGCCCAACAGGCCATCTTTTTCGCTCCCATGTCCGGAGTGTAGGCGAGCGGAAAAAGTGGCACAAGATCAAAAAGTTACGGCTTCTTCCTTAAGTCGGTTCTCACCTATTCGCGGGTTTCGTGACGGCAGTCACCCTTGCGCCGAAACACGCTCGACTTTGCTCTCAAGTTTGTTCAGGGCGCTCAAGTAGGCCTTTGCCGAAGCGACAACTATGTCCGGATCGGCGCCCACCCCATTGACCACCCGCCCCCCCAACTGCAGGCGTACCGTTACTTCGCCTTGAGACTCGGTGCTGCCCGAAGTGATCGCGTTGACGGAATAAAGCAACATCTCAGCGCCGCTGTGCACCACCGATTCGATTGCCTTCAGG
This sequence comes from Burkholderiales bacterium, assembly GCA_031419535.1. Classification (GTDB taxonomy): domain Bacteria; phylum Pseudomonadota; class Gammaproteobacteria; order Burkholderiales; family Burkholderiaceae_C; genus JAEMQF01. The sequence continues at coordinate 2,183 of JANOLA010000771.1, forward strand.
CTCGCGTCGACCGGACCGTTGCCGTCGCTCTCGGCACTGCGTTCGGATTCACCGGCAACAAACGCGACTTTGGCATGCGGCCTCTCGCCGGTTTCCGAGTGCTGCGCGAGCGACAGCAATCGATAGTGCTCGTGATGCGAGGTGACCGACTCGTCCATCACGAGCGCGAGAATGTCTTCGTCGAAGATGTCGCTCTTGCGGTCGGCGAGCTCCTTGAACTTCGCGAACGCCGCGTTGACTTCCGATTCGGATTCCAACTGAATGCCCAACTCCACCAGGCGCTGCCGAAACGCATTGCGACCCGAGAGCTTGCCCAGGACGATCTTGTTCGTCGACCAGCCCACGTCTTCGGCGCGCATGATTTCGTAGGTATCGCGCGCCTTGAGCACACCGTCTTGGTGAATGCCGGAGGCGTGCGCGAAGGCGTTGGCACCGACCACCGCCTTGTTGGGTTGCACGACGAATCCGGTGGTCTGCGACACCAACCGAGAGGCGGGGACGATCTGCGTCGTGTCGATACCGATTTCCAGGCCGAAGTAGTCGCGCCGCGTTCGCAGCGCCATCACCACTTCCTCGAGCGAACAGTTTCCCGCCCGTTCCCCCAGGCCGTTGATCGTGCACTCGATCTGGCGTGCGCCGCCGAGCATCACGCCGGCCAAGGAGTTGGCCACCGCCATCCCCAGATCGTTGTGGCAGTGCACCGACCACACCGCCTTGTCGGAGTTCGGAATGCGCTCGCGCAGCGACTTGATGAAGCCGCCGTACAACTCGGGGATGGCGTAACCCACCGTGTCGGGGATGTTGATCGTCGTCGCGCCCTCGCGGATCGTCGCTTCGAGCACGCGGCACAGGAAGTCCGGGTCCGAGCGGTAGCCGTCTTCGGGGGAAAACTCGACGTCTCCCGACAGCTTGCGCGCAAAGCGCACCGACAGCTTGGCCTGCTCGAACACCTGCTCGGGCGTCATGCGCAGCTTCTTTTCCATGTGCAGCGCGCTCGTGGCGATGAACACATGGATGCGCGTGGCATGGCCGCCCTGCAACGCTTCGGCGGCGCGGGCGATGTCCTTGTCGTTGGCGCGAGCCAGCGAGCACACCACGCTGTCTTTGATGGCATGCGCGATGGCCTTGACGCACTCGAAGTCGCCGTTCGACGAGGCTGCGAAGCCGGCCTCGATCACATCGACTTTCATGCGCTCGAGCTGGCGCGCGATGCGCAGCTTTTCGTCCTTCGTCATTGAGGCGCCGGGCGACTGTTCGCCGTCACGCAAAGTCGTATCGAAGATGATCAGTTTGTCGGCCATGGCGAATCTCCAAAAACAAAACGGCCCGTTGCGGGATGCAAACGGGCCGTAGCGACACAAAGGAACAGTCGATCAACGAGCCCCGGGGTCTCCTAGTAGCGCAATGGAATGGGGGCGCGGATCAATCATGGACAGCAATATAGCATGGCAGGGACCGCGCGGTCACCGATGCAAACCCTCTTCGTCAGGTTCGTCCGTCGAGGTGGCGATCACACTCACTGGGCGGCCCTTCATGCGCTTCCACGCGTACACCACGTAGCCCGAAACGCCGTACAGGCAGAACAGCGCAAACAGCACGATGGGTGGGTGGATGTTGATCACGGCAATCGCCAACGCGATGGCGACGATGACGATGAACGGAACGCTGCGCTTGAAGCTCACGTCCTTGAAGCTGTAGAACGGCGCGTTGGTCACCATCGTCAGCCCAGCGTAGAGCGTGACCGCGAAGGCCGTCCACGCCAGCCAGTCGATCTGGTTGACGCCCTTGAGCCCGGCATCGTCCATGACCCAGATCAGGCCCATCACCAAGGCCGCCGCCGCCGGGCTCGGCAGCCCTTGGAAGTAGCGCTTGTCGACGATGCCGATGTTGGTGTTGAAGCGCGCCAGCCGCAGAGCCGCCCCGGCGATATAGACAAATGCCGGAAACCAGCCCCACTTGCCCAGGTCACGCAGCGCCCATTCATAGACGATGAGTGCCGGCGCCGCCCCGAAACTGACCATGTCGCACAGGCTGTCCATTTGTTCGCCGAACGCGCTCTGCGAGTTCGTCATGCGCGCGACGCGACCGTCCAGGCTGTCCAGCACCGCGGCACTGAAAATGCCATAGGCCGACAGCTCGAAACGGCCGTTCATGGCCATCACGATTGCATAGAAGCTGGCGAACAGCGCAGCGAGCGAAATCGCATTGGGCAACACGTACAGGCCCTTGCGCTTCGGCCGTAAAGGCGGACCGGCCGCGTGCGCCGAGAGCGCCGAGTCGTCAGATCCGTAGCGCGAGTCTTCGGCCATGGTTGCGATGGAATAGCGCGTCAGTTGCGGCTCTTGTCAACGAGCTTGTTGGCCTTGATCCAAGGCATCATCGCGCGCAGCTTCTCGCCCACCACTTCGATCTGGTGCTCGCCCATCAGGCGTCGGCGCGACAGCAGCGTCGGCGCGCCGGCACGGTTCTCCAAGATGAAACTCTTCGCGTACTCGCCGGTCTGGATGTCCTTGAGCATGCGCCGCATGGCGTCCTTGGTCTGCTCGTTCACGATCTTCGGGCCGCTCACGTACTCACCGTACTCGGCATTGTTGGAGATCGAGTAGTTCATGTTGGCGATGCCGCCCTCGTAGATCAGGTCGACGATCAGCTTCAACTCGTGCAGGCATTCGAAGTAGGCCATCTCAGGCGCATAACCGGCCTCCACCAGGGTCTCGAATCCGGCCTTGATCAGTTCGACCGCGCCGCCGCACAGCACGGTTTGCTCGCCGAACAGATCGGTCTCGGTCTCCTCGCGGAAATTGGTCTCGATCACGCCGGCCTTGCCGCCGCCATTGGCCGCCGCGTAGCTCAGCGCCAGGTCGCGCGCCTTGCCGCTCTTGTCGGCATGCACCGCGATCAGGTGCGGCACGCCGCCGCCCTGGGTGTAGGTCGAGCGCACGGTGTGGCCCGGCGCCTTGGGAGCGACCATCCACACGTCGAGGTCCGCCCGCGGCACCACCTGCCCGTAGTGCACGTTGAACCCGTGCGCGAAGGCCAGCGAAGCGCCCTGCTTGATGTTCGGCGCGACCTCGGCGCTGTAGACGGCGGCGATCTGCTCGTCGGGCAGCAGCATCATGACGACGTCGGCCTGCTTGACCGCGTCGGCCACCTCGGCGACCTTCAGCCCGGCCATCTCGACCTTGCCCCACGACGCGCCGCCGCGGCGCAGCCCGACCAGCACCTTGACGCCGCTGTCGTTCAGGTTCTGCGCATGCGCATGACCCTGCGAGCCGTAGCCGATGATCGCCACCGTCTTGCCCTTGATCAGGCTCAGGTCGGCGTCCTTGTCGTAATAAACCTTCATCGTCGTCTCCTTTGGAAGTGGGGGTGGAAGCAAAACTTCAGATGCGCAGGATGCGTTCGCCGCGGCCGATCCCGCTGGTGCCGG
>JANOLA010000772.1:0-2304 GCA_031419535.1 Burkholderiales bacterium
GCGTGCACCAGGTTCTCGGCCGCGCAGCCCAGGCTGCGGAACAGGTGGCTGTCGTCGGGGTCGACGGCCTTGCAGCGCCGCGCGTAGTCGGGTGCGATGACGATTGTGTCGGCGAGCACCCGAAACTTCCACGGCTGCGAGTTGTGGCTCGACGCCGCCAGCGTCGCCAAGCGCACCCACTCGCGGCGCTGTGCAGCGACGTTTGACGTCGCCGTCGAATTGCGCCGCCAGATGGCGTCAGCCGCGGCCTGGTAGCGCTGCGAGCTGGCGCTGACCGGCAGCCACGGCGCGGCAGCGGCCACGGCGCTGCTTGATTGCATGAAGCTGCGCTGCGTCGACATGGGGTTTCCTTTGCGGGAGTGGCTGCGCTCGCGGAGTGCGATTGCCGCGGCGCAGTGTCGGGTTCGCGGCGCGGGCGTCATTTGAGATCGATCAAGGGAATCGGGTTCTGGGCCGGGGAGCTGGGGGCGCCCTGGTCGCGGCGTCGATGGCAGCTCTTGCCAAAGGCTGATTCCTCGGCGTCAGCGTTGGGCTTGGGCTTTTGACCGAGCGATGAGGATTCCAGGTGCCCAGCACTCTGCGCGGGGCTGTCATCGCAAGCCGAGGGCGCTGCAGGCAGAGGGACGACCATGCCGTATCAGTGGATCGTGCTCAGCTTGCGGTATGACCTATGACGAGTGCTCCGTGGCGCAGTGTCGGCAAACGGAGGCTCAGTTGACCTTCGGGTGAGGCGGCCTGGTGGCTCTTGCCGACCCAAACCCGTCAGCCGTCGAAAGAGGAAGCGGGCATTCCGACGTTCTTCCTCAATGGCAATCCGCCGAAGCCAACGGCCGCATCTGATCCCTGCGCCGATCCCACCGAGCCGAGCTTGAGTGATCGCTAGTGACCGTTGGGTCCTGCGACCGCTTCTAGCCGGATAGCGCCGTTCAAAATGCCTCGGTTGCCAGACGGTCCTCACCAGGTTGCCGACACTCAGGTTCTGCGCTGCGGGCCATCACACCGCAGTGACGTTGAACCGATCGCAAAGCTCGTAGACTTGCCGCGCCTTGAGCTTGTCTGCTCTGAGTTTTGCCAGCCCGCTGCGCTCGAAGATCGCGTAGGCGAAGCCCTTGTTCATCTGTCGTGAAACGTATCGAATGCCGTCCCAGCTCGGGCTCGCGTCGTGAATGGCCTGAGCCCAGGCCTGCGTCACCGCATAGTCGTTGGATGCGCTGATGTCGTTGTTCAGGCCCAGCGATTTCAGCGCCTTACCGGTCAGATCCGCCAGCACGAGCATCTTGCGCCGCTCGCACCGGAAGCGCACGACTGATCGCTCGGTCAGCTCGGCCGCAGGCACTTCGTGGCTCCCGGCCACGAAGCGTCCGGCCTCATGGATGACGGTTTCGGCGAACGCCACATCGATGGTGCTGGCCGCGTAGCATGTGTCAAATGCGCCGGCCCGCAATGGCTGTGGGGCATCGAAGCGATAGACGCCAGCCGCCCAGTACGGCTCCGTGGCCGGCCGCCGGCTCACCGGACGAGCGACGCAACCACGATTCGGACCGGGCGAAGCAAGTCCTCGAACGATCCAGGCTCAGGCAACCGCAGCGCCACGCGCGGCTCCTCGCTCGCGGGCCCAGGCAGAAGCCAGTCGTTCCACCTTGGCCAAAGGAACCCCGGCCTCGAGTGCGGCGGCGACGCTCTTCCCAGCCAGCGCTCCGTGCTCGCGCAACCAGAACATCAGCTTCTCGCCAGCACCGAGGTCACCCAGCGCCCCGCAGACCGTGGCGACGGATGCACGGTCCAGGACCAGGAACGACCGGGGGTAATAAAGCCGGTTGCCGACCTTCACCGCGAACACGTCGCCCCGCTGCGATGCCGGTGCCAGGGCCTGGCGCGTGAGCCCCCAAGCTTGCGCGAGTTGCTCGCCAGGCACTACAAGACCGTCCTTGACCCACTGAACACGCGCTGCCTCACCCCGCACAGCGGCACCAGCGAGGCCGCCAGCGGCCAGGACCCGCGGGGTTTCGACCGTCGGGCGATCCGGCTCCACGGTGCGCCAGCGGGCGCGCGGCGGCGTCGGCGGATGCAGCCCTTGCTTACGCACTGCGGATCGCAGGTTGCCAAGATCGTCGCTGAGGCGCCCCACGGTGGCCTCGAGCCGGGCGATTCGGCGCAGCAGGACAGGGGTACTGAGGTCGGCACTCATCCGGGCATTCTAAGCAAATGCGTACAGTAGAGCAAACGTAGACAGTACAGCAATCAACCTCTGGCGCAGGCACGGGCCGAACCCACAATGGCCGGATCACTTGAAGGAGCGTCATG
>JANOLA010000773.1:0-2999 GCA_031419535.1 Burkholderiales bacterium
CATGAACAGCCACAGCACGCCGGCCACCGCCGGTGCCACGGCGTAGGGCCAGATCAGCAACGTCTTGTAGATCGCCGCGCCGCGCACCACGCGGTCCGCCATCACCGCGAGCAGCAGCGCGATCGACAGGCCGCTCACCGCCACCAGCACCGAGAACACGGCGGTGGTGTTGAATGAGGCGAGATAGGTTTCGTCCGCCCACAGGCGCTCAAAGTTCAGCCAGCCGACAAACTCGACCGAGGTGCCGAAGGCGTCTTGCTGCAAGACGCTCTGGTACAGCGCCTGGCCCGCCGGCCAAAAGAAGAACACGATGATGACCACCATCTGCGGCGCGATCAGCGCCCAGGGCAGCCACCAGCTCTTGAAGAGGACGCGCTTTTCGACGGCCATCCCTCAACCCGTCATGCCGGCGAACGCCGGCATCCACGCACGGCATGGCGCGGCTGATCGAAAGTGGATCCCGGCGTTCGCCGGGATGACAAGTGCAAGGCGACCATCTGCATCAGCGCTTGTTCGCCGATTCGAAGCGCTCAAGTTGCTCGTTGCCGCGCTTCACTGCCGCGTCCAGGCCTTCTGCCGCCGTCTTCTTGCCGCTCCAGATGTTTTCCATCTCTTCGTCGATGATGGTGCGGATCTGCACGAAGTTGCCCAGGCGAATGCCGCGCGACTTTTCCGTGGTCTTGCGGATCATCTGCGTCACCGACACATCGGTTCCGGGGTTCTGCTTGTAGAAACCGCTCTTCTCGGTGGCCTCGAACGACGCCAACGTCACCGGCAGATAGCCGGTGCGCTGGTGGCTGGCAGCGGCAATGTCCGTCTTCGACAGGTGCGCGAAAAAGGCTGCGACGCCTTTGTATTCATCGGGCTTCTTGCCCGACATCACCCACAGACTCGCGCCGCCGATCACCGTGTTCTGCGGCGCGCCTTGCACGTCGGGGTAGTAGGGCAGGGTGGAAGTGCCGGCGGCGAACTTGGCGTTGCGCTTGATGTTGCCGTACAGCGCTGACGAGCCCGTGGTCATCGCGCATTCGCCCGATACGAAGGTGGCGTCCGCCGCATTGCCGCGGCCCTTGTAGACGAACAGGCCCTGCTTGGACATGTTCGCCAGGTTCTCGATGTGGCGCACATGCAGCGGCGTGTTGAACGCGAGGCGTGTGTCCAGGCCGCCGAAGCCGTTGTTCTTGGTCGCAAACAGCGTGTTGTGCCAAGCCGAGAAGCTTTCCAGCTGGGTCCAGCTGCCCCAACTCGACGTGAACGGGCACTTGTGGCCGGATGTCTTGAGCTTGACCGCTGCCAGCGTCACTTCGGTCCAGGTCTTCGGCGGCTGTTCCGGGTCGATGCCGGCGGCCTTGAGCGCGTCCTTGTTGTAGTGGAACACCGGCGTCGAGCTGTTGAACGGGAAGCTCAGCATCTGGCCGTTGGGGGCCGTGTAGTAGCCCGCCACCGCCGGCACGTAGGCCTTGGGGTCGAACTTCTGGCCGCCGTCGGCCATCACCTTGGTCACCGGGATGATCGCGCCCTTGCTCGCCATCATCGTCGCGGTGCCGACTTCGAACACCTGCAGGATGTGAGGCGCGTTGCCTGAGCGAAACGCGGCGATCGCCGCGGTCATCGATTCGTCGTAGGTGCCCTTGAACGTGGGCATCACCTTGTAGGCGGTCTGGCTGGCGTTGAATTCCTTCGCCAGGTCGTTGACCCACTCGCCCAGCGCGCCGCCCATCGAGTGCCACCATTGCACTTCGACCTGGGCCTGCGCAGGCGCGCACAGCGCCGCAGCCAGTACGACTGAAGAAACCGCAGCCAAGCTCGTTTTCATGATAGAGACCTCCGTGATGTCAGTGAAATGACCAGCCGGACAGTGTGGCCGGCAAATGTGACAGTTGCGTTTATCCCGTGGAAGCGCGGCGAGGGCAACGGGGGATAACCCCGCTCGGTGGCCGGGGCGCCGGCGCCGGGCGCAAGACGAATGCTGCACTGCGGTACGATCCCGGCGCCTCAGCCTCCCAGCCAGGACGGCCGCCCGCAGCGGCCCCGGCGCCGATGAACGCCCCACTTCCCTTGAACCGTGTTTCCGCCGTTGCGCCGGCTGACAGCGCGCCGCGGCTGCGCGAGATTCCCTACAACTACACCTCGTTCTCCGACCGCGAAATCGTGATCCGCCTGCTCGGCGCGCGCGCCTGGGAGGTTCTCGACGACTTGCGCGAACAGCGCCAGACCGGCCGCTCGGCACGCATGCTGTACGAGGTGCTGGGCGACATCTGGGTGGTGCAGCGCAACCCCTATCTGCAAGACGACCTGCTCGACAACCCGAAGCGCCGCAAGCTGTTGATCGACGCGCTGCGGCACCGGCTGCGCGAAGTGGAGCTGCGGCGCAAGCCGCCCGCCCTCACACCCGCCCTCACCCCAGCCCTCACCCCCACCCTCTCCCAAAGGGAGAGGGAGCAAAGCCCGCTCTCCCAGAGGGAGAGGGAGGAAGAGAGCAGCCTTTCAGCCCGCGACGCCGCGGTCGGCGAACTGCTGAAGTCAGCCGCTGCCGCGGTGCAGCGCTTCGAGGCGCATTTCGAGGCCGTGGCCGAGCTGCGCCGGCGTGCCGCGCGTGTGCTGCGGCGCCACACGGCCAAGGACAACGTCAAGTTCGACGGCCTGAGCCGCGTCTCGCACGTGACCGACGCAACCGACTGGCGCGTCGAGTACCCCTTCGTCGTGCTCACGCCCGACACCGAGGCCGAAATGGCGGGGCTGGTGGCGGCGTGCATCGAACTCGGCCTGACGGTCATCCCGCGTGGCGGCGGCACCGGCTACACCGGCGGCGCGATTCCGCTCACCTGGAACAGCGCCGTCATCAACACCGAAAAGCACGAGGCGATGAGCGAGGTGCAGGTGAATCGCCTGCCCGGCCTGGAACGCGACGTCGCGACGATCTGGACCGAAGCCGGCGTCGTGACGCAGCGTGTGTCCGACGCCGCCGAACAGGCGGGCTTCGTGTTCGCCGTCGACCC
>JANOLA010000774.1:0-3318 GCA_031419535.1 Burkholderiales bacterium
CCCTTCGTGAAGAGCCTGTTCAGCAACCTGGTGTGGACCGATCTCGCCGACAACGCACGCATCCTCGGCCTGGCCGGTGGTGTCAACCACTACGAGCGCGTTTATGCGCGCTTCGACGAGATCTACCGCGCGGCAGGCTCGCTGGCCAACCCGAAGTCGCCCGTGGTGACGCCGCAAGACAGCTACGACTATCGCTTCATCAAGTCCGGATTGCAGCGCAACGTCAAGGCGCAAGAGGCGGCGGCCAAGCCCACCCAGACCTTCTCCGACCAGGGCCGTGCGACCGCCATGGCCGTTCCGGCCGCGGTGACGAAACCGGTGTTGGTGAACTTTGCGTCGGGCTCGGCCGAGCTGTCCAAGCGTGCCCAGCAAGTTGTCGACAAGGACATGGTGCCGTTCATCGAGAACAACGGCAGCGCCTACTTCGAGCTCAGCGGCAACACCGACTCGGTGGGCTCGGCGGCGGCGAATCAGGCGCTCTCGCAGCAGCGCGCACGCGCGGTGGCCGACTATCTGGAAAAGCAGTGGGAGATTCCGCGCGCGCGTTTGCGCGTCAGCGGCTATGGCTCGTCGCGGCCGCTGTGCAACGAGGCCAACCCGGCTTCGGCCGAGATGACGCTCGACGATTGTCGTTCGCTGAATCGGTCGACGCGCCTGGCCGTGTTCGCGCGCTGACTCACTGGCACGAAGCCCGTTCGAGATGGACTTCTGGAACCCTTACCGGACGCTGGAGCCGGCGCGCCAGCGGCTGATCGGCGCGGCCAGCGTCACGGCTGTCATCGTGTTCTGGGCAGCGCTGGCGGCTTCCGGGCTGCTCACGAAGAACCAGTTGCCCTCGCCGCTGTCCGTCGCCGAAGCGATGGGCTATCTGGCCTGGTACGAAGGCAAGAGCGCGCTGGCTCTGGCCACGGCATGGTCGGTGGGCCGAGTCGCCACCGCTTCGTTGCTGGTGATGCTGGTGGGCATTCCGCTGGGCGTGCTGATGGGCGCATCTCCTAGACTCAATGCGGTGTTTTCGCCGTTGATCGACCCGTTCCGCTCGGCCCCCGTTGCCGCGCTGCTGCCGATCATGGTGATGTGGTTCGGGATCGGCGAGTTCATGAAGATCGCCTTCCTCTTCGTCGGCTCGATCGTCTACCTGACCCCGCTGGTGCGCGACGCGGTGCGCGCCGTGCCCGAGGCGTACCTGATCGCCGCCAAGGACATCGGCGCCACGCCGTGGGAATGCATCACCAAGGTGCTGGTGCCACTGGCGATGCCACGCATCATGGACGCCGTGATCGTGGGTGTGTCGGTCAGTTGGACCTACATCACCGTGGCCGAGTATGTGAATGCCCAGGAAGGCCTGGGCCAGTTGATCGCCAATGCAAGGCGCTTGAGCGCGATGGACCAGGTGTTCGCCGGGATCATCGTCATCATCGGCGTGGCCCTGCTCACCTATCAGAGCCTGATGTGGCTGAAGAAGCGCTTCTTCCGCTGGGAGACCATGGCGTGAGCCGGGACGAGATGGGTGCAGCGCTGATTTCCGCGAGCGAGGTGGTGCAGGAATACCTTCAGCCCGACGGATCGACGCTGCGTGTTCTCGACAAAATCAGCGTGAAGTTCGAGCGCCCGGCGATCAACATGCTGCTCGGCCCTTCGGGTTGCGGCAAGTCGACTCTGTTGCGCATGCTGGGCGGTGTGCGGCCCTGGAATGTGACAACACCGACCTCGGGCCGGATCGAGATCGACGGCAAGCCATGCACCGGCCCGCACCCGGACGCCGTGATGGTGTTCCAGCACTACGCGAACCGGCCTGACCTCACGGTGCGCGAGAACGTGATGTACCCGTTCATGTTCGCCGAATGGAAGCGGCGCGTCTCGGCCAGCGAGGCTGCTGAGCGCGTCGACCGGATCCTGCAAGAGGTGGACTTGGCGGCCAAGCGCGATCAGTATCCCTCGCAGCTGTCCGGCGGGCAGAACCAGCGGGTGGCGCTCGCCCGCGCGCTGGTGCTGCGGCCGCGCGTGCTGCTGATGGATGAACCTTTCGGTGCGCTGGATGCGCAGACTCGCTCCAACATGCAGAGTCTGCTGAGCCGGCTGCACATGGCGCACCCCTGCGCCATCGTGTTCGTGACCCACGACGTCACCGAGGCGCTGCGGCTAGGCGACCGCGTGATCGTGCTGTCGACGCAACCGGCGCGAATCATCGACGACTTTGCCGTCACCGAGCTCCAGCCGCGCAGCCACGACTGGCTGATGAGCGCGGAGGTGCGCCTGCTGCACGAGCGCGTCGTGGGCCATTTGCGCGCCTCGGGCAGCCACGGAAACGTGCGAGTCAGTGTGTGAGCGAGCGAACCCCCTATTGGTGGGCATTTCTCAAGCACCCGGTCAACAGGGCCGTGGCGCTGGGTGTTCTGGGCGCGTCGGTGCTGATGTCGCTGCCTTGGGGGGGCGACGGCCTGGGGCTGGGTCTGCTGGCGCTGGCCGCGATTCAACTGGTCGGGTTGGTGTTCGTGCCCGGGTTGCCCCCGTTTCAGGCGGCAGTGGACAAGGCGGATCGCCAGGCCGGGCGCGACGCGCGGCGTGCACGCTTGCTGCAGGAGATCGACGCACACGGCGGCTCCGCGCACCTGCGCAGCCATGGACAAATGTGCGAGCGTGTCGCGTCCTTGTACCGAACCGCGAGCGACCGCAGCACCACGTTGACGGAACGTGAGGTCGAGCAGCTCGACGATCTGACGGTGGACTACGCGCGCATGTGTTTGAGCGACGCCGTGATGCGCGGTAGCGAGACCGTCGAAATGATCCACGTCACCATTTACAAGTTGCGCGATGTCCAGAGCAGAATCGACGCCGGTGGGTTTGCACCAGACGAAGAGCAGCAGTTGCGCCAGGCAGCTGCCGACTACGAGGAAGCGATCGCGCGCCACACGCGAATGGCGGCGCGGCGCAGTGCGCTGGAGGCCTCGCTGCTGTCGATGCCGGTGCGCCTGGAGGAGGTTTACCAGATGGTGATGACGTCGCCGCGGGCTGGTAACCTCACTCAGATGCTCGAAGAATCGGTCTCCAAACTGAGGCTGGCCGAAGAGGCGGCGCTCGACGTCGAAAGCATGCTCGGGCCGGCGCGCGCTGAACTTGCGCCGACCCCTGCCAGCGAGTCCGTCGTGGCAAAACCCGGCCGGCGTGCGCTCGGCCAGCGAGAATGATCCGGCAGCGCTTTGCCGCCGGGGTGTCTTATCCGTCAAAGAAAGTGAGCGAACAGTCATGGCCAACAATGCAATCGTGAGCCGCCTGTGGAACCTGTGGACCGGGTTCGTGGCGCTGTGGGTGACCGAC
>JANOLA010000775.1:0-3772 GCA_031419535.1 Burkholderiales bacterium
CATTGCCGAGTTCCAGGGCATCCAGTTCATGCTCGCCGACATGGTGATCAACATTGAAGCGGCGCGCGCCCTCGTCTACGAATGCGCGCGTGCCGGCGACGAAGGCGACTGGGAACGCCTGAACATGCTGGCGAGCATGGCCAAGTGTTTCGGCAGCGACATGGCGATGAAGGTCACGACCGACGCGGTCCAGATCTTCGGAGGCTACGGCTACACGATGGACTATCCAGTCGAGCGCATGATGCGCGACGCGAAACTCGCGCAGATTTTCGAGGGCACGAATCAGATTCAGCGTTTGGTGATCGCGCGGCATTTGTTGAAGGCTGATCGGTGATGTGCACTGCGTCATCCCGGCGCAAGCCGGGATCCACTTTTCCCCAGGCGCTGACTGCGGCGCGGTGGATCCCGGCGTTCGCCGGGATGACAGACCCCACTTTGGTTCGCGCCGGAATGACCGAGCGCAGGAGAACACGATGAAGATGATGCTCGCCAGCCTGCTGCTTGCTCCCGCGCTCGCGTTCGCGCAAGCCTTCCCGAACCGGCCGATCCAGATGCTGATCCCCTACCCGGCGGGCGGCACCACCGACGTGATGGCGCGCGCGCTGCAAGAGCCGATGCAAAAGGCGCTCGGCCAGAGCATCATCGTCGAGAACAAGCCCGGTGCGTCGGGCGTGCTCGCGGCGCGCGAAGTGGCGCGCGGCAAACCCGACGGCCACGCGCTGCTGTTCATCAACAGCGGCATCGTCGCGGTCACGCCGCATGTGCAGAAGGACGCGGGATTCGACGGCGTGAAAGACTTCGCCCCGGTCGCGCTGGCGACGATGGCGCCGCTGTTCGTGGTCGTGCCCGGCACCTTGCCGGTGACGGACTTGCGCAGCTACATCGAGCACATGAAGAAGCAAAGCGCGCCGGCGGCTTACGCGAGCGCCGGCGTCGGCTCGTTCGGCCACCTGGCGAGCGAGCTGTTCATCAAGGCGGCGGGATTGACCATGACGCATGTGCCCTACCGCGGCCAGGCGCCGAGCACGAACGCCGTGCTCACCGGCGAGGTGCAGTTGCTGATCACCAGCATGTCGGGAACGATGCGCGGCTTCATCGACAGCGGCAAGTTGAAACTCCTGGCCGTGACCGCTGCCGCGCCGTCGCCGCAAGCGGTGGGCGTGCCCACGGTGGGCAGCGTGCTGCCGGGCTACGTGGCGGAAACCTGGTTCGGCTTCGTCACGACCGCGGGCACGCCGCCCGAGGTGATCAACAAACTCAACACCGAGATCAATGCGATCCTCGGCACGCGCGAAATCCAGGACAAGATGAACGGCCTTGGCCAGCTGGTTCGCACCATGACACCCGCGCAACTGGGCGCCTTGATCGCCGAAGACTCGGCGCGCTGGGGCCAGGTGGTTCGCGACAACAACATCCGCGCCGAGTAGTCGTCATCCCGGCGCAAGCCGGGATCCACCGTTCACATTGCCAGAACCGGAGCCACTTCACCATGTCCCGCTACGCCAACTACCACGACCTGAAAATCGAAGTCGCCAACAAAGTCGCTACCGTCACAATCAACCGGATTGAGGCGCGCAACGCGATCAACCAGCGCCTGATCCGCGAGTTCCGAACGATCTGGGACGATCTGGGCGACGACATGGACGTGAACGCCGTGCTGCTCACCGGCGCGGGCAAGTTCTTCAGCGTCGGCGGCGACGTGAAGGCGATGTCCGAACGCCCAGGAGGCGACGTGCTCGAGGAAGGCGAAGTGCACGACCCGATGATCAGCCGCAGGCTCATCAACCGCCTGCTCGAACTCGACAAGCCCATCGTCTGCGCGATGAACGGCGACGTAGTGGGCCTGGCCGCGACGATTGCCCTGTTCTGCGACATCACCGTGATAAGCGAGGACGCCCGCATCGGCGACAGCCACGTCAACAAGGTCGGCCTGGTGGCGGGCGACGGCGGCAACGTGATCTGGCCGCTGCTCGTCGGCGTGTCGAAAGCGAAAGAATTCCTGATGCGCGGCACGCTCATCAAAGGGCGCGAGGCCGAGCGCATCGGCCTCGTGAACCACTGCGTCGCCGCGGCCGAAGTGCTGCCGTTCGCGCGTCAGATCGCCCAAGAGTTGGCCGACGGCCCGACCTGGGCAACACGCTGGACCAAGCTTTCGATTAACCAGGTGCTGAAGCAACGCGTCAACTTGCAGATCGAGGCGTCGATGGCGCTCGAACAAGTGACCTTCGAATTGCCCGATCACCGGGAAGCGACGGCGGCGTTCAAGGCGAAGCGCAAGCCGAAGTTCGCTGGGTAGGGCCGCCGAACGCCGACAGTCTGAGGTGGACGGTCGGCGTCACCGACCCGCTGTGGACTCCGAGCGAGCGCCATCCCAGCGAAACACCCAGTGCGCCCGGTCGCGCGTCGCGGCGATCAAGCGCGCGTTAGGCTCGTCGGTGCTCGCCACCCACGCACCCGCTTGCTCGGCCGCGCGGCCGAACCGCATGTGGCGCTGCGTGAGGCGCTCGACGCGCAGTGTGTCGTCAGCGTCGACGTACCAGCATTCATCGAGCAGCGCCGCCACGCCGCTCCAGTCACCCTGGTCGAGCAGCAGGTAGTTGCCCTCGGTGATGAGCAGCCGAGTCGTGGCATGGACGCCGATGGCACCGGCCACCCCCTCTTCGATCTCGCGCCGGTATTCGGGCGCGTACACGAGCGCATCGCCGCCGGCTTCGCCCTGCTCGCGCAGCCGGCGCAGCAAGGCGGCGTAGCCGGCGGCGTCAAAGGTGTCGGGTGCCCCCTTGCGGCCCCTGCGGCCGAGGCGCGCCAGTTCGCTGTTCGCAAGATGAAAGCCGTCCATAGCAACCCCCTGCGCCGCGCCCGCGCTCGCCTCGCACAAGGCCGCTGCGAGCGTCGACTTGCCGGCGCCCGGCGGCCCGACGAGGCCCAGCAGCGTGCGCCGGCCTCGAGCGAGCAGCCGGTGCAAGCGTGCCAGCGCGTCGGCGGGCAGGTCGGCATGCCTTGAAGCGGGGCTGGGTGTCGCGGTCACGTCGAAAGTATCGCGCCGCAGGGACGGGGATCATCTTGCCAAAATTTGCCAAGCAGCCTACGATGGCGCCATGAGCACGATGAACATCTCCTTGCCCGAATCGCTCAAGACGTTTGTCGACGAGCAAGTGGCCCGTCGTGGCTTCGGGACCAGCAGCGAGTACTTGCGCGAGTTGATCCGCAAGGACCAGGATCGGCTGAATCTGCGCGCGTTGCTGCTCGCGGGCGCGAATTCAAAGGCGACAGCACCGGCAAACGCCGCGAATTTCCCATCCTTGCGCGAACGCATCAACCGTCGCGCCAAGCGGTGAGCGCCAAGGCCGTCGTCCCGCGCGAGCTGGCAGTCCGGGATGTCGATGAGGCGATCGACCATTACCTGGCCGAGGGTGCCATCAAGGCGGCGCTGGACTTTGTCAAGGCACTCGAGAAGGCTTACGTCCACATAGGCCGACAGCCAGGCTCCGGTTCGCCGCGCTACGCGCATGAGCTGAACCTGCCAGGCCTGAGGTCGTGGCCGCTGACGCGCTTTCCCTACTTGGTCTTCTACTTCGAATCCGAAGACCATGTCGACGTTTGGCGTGTGTTGCATGGGCAGCGCGACATTCCGGCTTGGATGGGCGAGGCATGATGCCGTGTTGAACCGCGCGCCGCGATCAATTCGCTGCCGTTACGGCAAACAGAGTCCACTCGCCAGGCACGCCCTTCAATGCATGGACGCCTCGGGCATCGAAGGCGATGCCCGATC
>JANOLA010000776.1:0-5174 GCA_031419535.1 Burkholderiales bacterium
GCGCTGCGCGCCGGGCCTGCGCCGGCCGGTCCGAGTGCCAGTGAAGGGAATGGCGCAAGCGGCGGCGGGATCATCGGGCAGCGCGTGAGCAACGCGGCCATCGGCAAAGACGGAACAGGCGGGTCCTCGACCAACGACGACGCTGTGGTGACCGAGCATGTCGCGCGCACCCTGCTCAAGCGCTACGGCGTCGTCTGCTGGCGTCTCGTGGCTCGCGAAGCGAGTTGGCTGCCGCCGTGGCGCGAGCTGCTGCGGTGCCTGCGCCGCCTGGAAGCGCGCGGCGAAGTTCGCGGCGGGCGTTTCGTCGCCGGCATCTCGGGCGAACAATTCGCGCTGCCCGAGGCGATCGGGCTGCTTCGCGAAACACGCCGCCGCGCGCCCGACGGTGCGTGGATCAGCCTGTCCGGCGCCGACCCGCTGAACCTGGTGGGCGTGGTGACACCGGGCACCAAGCTGCCCGCGCTCACCGGCAACCGCGTGCTGTACCGCGACGGCATGGCGGTGGCGCTGCTCGTCGCGGGCGACGTGAAATTCCTGATGGAGCTCCGCCCCCAGGAACAATGGGCCGCGCGCAATGCGCTGCTGCGGCGCCAGGTGCCGGCGGCGTTGCGCGTGCTCGGGTGAGCCGCGCGAGTCTGGGGCCCGGGCGGGGGGCGGGCGGGTGGCGGGCGGCGTAGGGCCCGCCTTTTGACTTGATTGTCCTCTTGAGGACAATTGAACCACAGCGGTATAAACCGGTAAAATTGCAACGCATGGACTCCCCCGGCCTCTACCCGAGGCACGCCCTCGCGATGGCCTACCTCGGCATGCTGCTGGACCGCCCGCAAACGGCGCTCAGCCTGTTCGGGCCGCGCCAGATCGGCAAGACGACGTTCATCGCCGGCGACTTGTCCGCGCTTGCATCGTCCAAGGGCATTCGCCCGGTCTACGTGGACCTGATGGCCGCCGCCGACAAACTCGAGGCGATCAACGGCGCGCTGCGCGACCTGCTGCACACCTTGAAGATCCGCCGCTCGCAGACCAAGGTGCGCGGCTTGAAGGCCCTCGGCCTGGGCATCGACTTCGACGCCGCGCCCGCGCCGCCCGCCAGCGCCGACGCAGGCCAGCAGTTGCAGCACCTGGTCGCCGATGTGCTGCGCCAGCCGCAGGTGAAGCGCATCTTGCTTCTGCTGGATGAAGTGCAGGAACTCAGCAAGTCCAAGAGCGGCGAACTGGCGATGAAGGCGGTGCGCGCGGTGGCGAACAAACACAAGGCCGACGGCCGGGTGCTGCTGCTGATGACGGGCTCGTCGCGCGAAGGCCTGACCCAGCTCTTCGCCGCGCACGGCCAACCGAGCTTCGGCCTGGCCGAACGCCAGGACTTCCCGGCGCTCGGGCGCGATTATGTGGAGCATGTGGTCGCGCGCGCGAACGAGGCACGCTCGCGCTCGCGCAAGCTGAAGGTCGACACCTTCATCGAGGCCTTCGCGATGCTCGGCCAGCGCCCCGCCGACCTGGAGGCGTTTGTCGGCCATGTGGCCACCTACAACGTCACCGATGTCGTCGGCGCGGTGCCGAGCTTTCTGCGCAGCCGCTACCCGCCGGACATGATCGAGCAGCGCTTCGGCGCATTCACGCTGCTGCAGCGCGTCTTGCTGCGCCAAATCGCAGCCGGTGCGACCGAGTTGACCGGCCAGAAGACGCTGCAGGCCGTGGCGGACGAGCTCGGCACCTCGGTCACGCCGGGCGGAGTCCGCAAGGCGCTGGTCAGCTTGCCCGCCGACACCCTCGCCAACCCCGAGCGCGGCGTGTACCAAATCGTTGACCCGATGCTCGCGGCCTGGCTGCGCCAGCGCAGGCCTGCGCTGTGACGATGCGCACCCTGCAGGCCAACGGCCTCGTCCTCGAGCCGCAACTCGCCACGCACGCCGAAGAAATGTTCGCGCTGCTTGCCGAGCCCGCCATCCACGCCTACCTCGACCAGCCGCCGCCCGCGACGGTGGAAGTGTTGCGGCATCGCTTTAAGCTGCTGGAGTCGCGCCTTTCGGCCGACGGCCGCGAGCATTGGTTGAATTGGGTGATTCGGCTGGACTGCGGCGTCCTGGCCGGCTTCATTCAGGCCACCGTGTGCGCTGACGGGCTGGCGTGGATTGCGTTCGTTCTGGGCAGCGCGCACTGGGGCCAGGGCATCGCGCAGCGCGCAACACGCGCCGCGCTTGACGAATGCGCGGCACGCTATGGCGCGACGCACTGGCTCGCCACCGCCGACCGGAGCAACGAACGCTCCTTGCGGCTGTTGTCACGCCTACGCTTCACGCTCGCGCCCGCGGCCCTGCGACTCCAACATGAAGTGGCGGACAACGACGTCTTGCTGCAATGGGTCGTCGCGCCGACGCTGCGCGACCGCGCCTGAAGCCGAACCCGAGGCGCGCCCACACCGCGGATTCACCCGCATCCGGGTCAACGCCATGGCGCGGCGCTCGCGCTTGGTGGACACTGCGCCACTGTGCTGGGCGGCCGCCCATTCCACAACCGGGCTTTCACACCTGCCCTCAAGGAGATTCGTCATGCGAACACCCCTGCTATCCATCGCACGCCTTGGCCTGCTCGCCCTGGCAAGCGCCGCCGCCCTGCACGCGGCCCCGGCGCTCGCGCAACAGAAATTCATCACGGTCGGCACCGGCGGCGTGACCGGCGTGTATTACGCGGCCGGCGGCGCGATCTGCCGCCTCGTCAACAAAGACCGCGCGAAGCACGGCATCCGCTGCTCGGTCGAGTCGACGGGTGGCTCGGTGTTCAACATCAACACCATCAAGGCGGGAGAGCTGGACATCGGCTTCGCGCAAAGCGACGTGCAGTACAACGCGGCGAAGGGCCTGGGCCAGTTCAAGGACGGCGCGTATGGCGACTTGCGCGCCGTGTTCTCGGTCCACCCCGAGCCGTTCACGGTGCTGGCGCGCAAGGAAGCCGGCATTCGCGGCTTTGCCGACACGAAGGGCAAGCGCTTGAACGTGGGCAACCCGGGTTCGGGAACACGCGCGTCGCTCGAAGAGCTGCTCGGCGCGCTCGGCTGGAAGCTCGGCGACTTCTCGCTCGCCTCCGAGCTCAAGGCCGACGAGCATGGCCCGGCCCTCTGCGATGGCAAGATCGACGCGTTCTTCTACGGCGTGGGCCACCCGAGCGCGAACATCCAGGACCCGACCACGTCATGCGGCGCGAAGCTGATTCCCATCACCGGCGCCGCCGTCGACAAGCTCATCGCCGACAAGCCCTATTACGCGAAGGCGACGATCCCCGGCGGCCTTTACCCCGGCAATGCGGATGCGACGCAGACCTACGGCGTGCTCGCGACTGTCGTTACTTCCGCCAAGGCTCCGGCCGATTCGGTGTACCAGGTCGTGAAGGCGGTGTTCGACAACTTCGACGAGTTCAAGAAGCTGCATCCGGCGCTGGCGAATCTGAAGCCCGAGAGCATGGTGGCGGATGGGCTTTCGGCGCCGTTGCATGAAGGTGCACTGCGGTTCTACAAGGAGAAGGGCTGGGTGAAATAGTCCGTTCGGCGCCTGATCGTGCGCGGCATCGGGTCCGTCGCTCGCAAGCACGGGCACGTGCGCTTGGCCGTTTACTTCGTCGGCTCTTGCTCAGTTGCGGGCATCTACCTGTGGTACGCGAAGACCACCTCGTCTGCATTCCTCGAGGCCGAAATCGCTGCCTGCGCCAAGAAGTGCAGCCCGGCTCGGGCAAAGTTAGAGACCACTCGACAAGAACTGGCGTATCAGCGCCCGCCCTGGCGCGGTGCAACGTACAACCACCCCGAGTGCAGATGCGTGCGTTAGCGTCGGCGCCTGAGAGCACCCCCAGGCCGACGACATACGTCGTCCGCCCCCCGAGGGGGTTCAAGCAAAGTGGCGAAGCCACATTTGCTTGAGAGGGGCAAATTTCCGCCGGATGACCCAAGCGCCCACCCCCGTCAACCTCGACCAACTCGTCAAGGAGGCCGATCTCGGCGGGCGTGAGCCTGCCGGCAAGGTGGGGCTTGCGCTCGCGATCCTGGCCGCCGCGTGGTCGCTGTTCCAGGTCTGGAACGCCTCGCCGTTGCCGTTCACGTTCGGCTTCGGCATCCTCAACGACACCGAGGCGCGGGCGATTCACCTCGCGTTCGCCGTGTTCCTCGCGTTCTGCGCCTACCCCGCGTTCAAGCGCTCGTCGCGATCCGTCATTCCCTGGTCCGACTGGTTGCTCGCGCTGATCGGCGCGTTCTGCGCGGCGTATCTGTTCCTGTTCTACAGGGAACTCGCCACGCGGCCGGGAACGCCGACGCGAATGGACATCGTGATCGGCGCCGCGGGCGTGCTGATCATGCTCGAAGCCACGCGCCGCGCGATGGGTTTCGGCATGCTCGTCACCACCGGCGTGTTCATGCTTTATGTGTTCGCCGGGCCGCTGATGCCCGAGGTGATCCAGCACCGCGGCGCGTCGCTGTCGCGCTTCATCTCGCACATGTGGCTCACGACGGAGGGTGTGTACGGCGTGGCGCTGGGTGTGTCCGTGCAGTTCATCTTTTTGTTCGTCTTGTTCGGCACGCTGCTCGACATCGCCGGCGCCGGCAACTACATGCTGCAAGTCTCGCTCGCGTTGCTAGGCCACTTGCGCGGCGGGCCGGCGAAAGTGGCGGTCGTGTCTTCCGCGCTGAACGGCATCGTCTCGGGTTCGTCGGTGAGCAATGTGGTCTCGGGCGGCATCTTCACGATCCCGCTGATGAAGCGCACCGGCTACTCGGGCGTGAAGGCGGGCGCGATCGAAGCGGCGTCGTCGATCAACGGCCAGATCATGCCGCCGGTGATGGGCGCGGCGGCGTTCCTGATGGTCGAGTACGTCGGCATCCCGTACTCCGAGATCGTCAAGCACGCGCTGCTGCCGGCGGTGATTTCGTACGTGGCGCTGTTTTACATCGTGCACCTCGAGGCGCTCAAGTACGACATCCAGCCCTTGGTGCGTGAACGGATTCCGGGTTGGCGCGAGCGCTTGCTCGGTTGGGGCTTGGGCGGGTCGGGAACCGTGCTCGCGCTGATCGCCTTGTATGCGTCGATCAAAGGCGTGCAATGGCTCGCCGGGCCGGCAGCGAGCTGGGTGCTCGCGGCGCTGGCGCTGGCCGCATACGTCTGCCTGATGGCGTATTCGGCGCGGCACCCGGC
>JANOLA010000777.1:0-3804 GCA_031419535.1 Burkholderiales bacterium
CGCGACTTCGGCCTTGCGGGCTGAGGGCAAGGGGCCCACGCTGATCGTCTCGCCGCTGCTGGCGCTGATGCGTGACCAGATCAGCGCCGCGGCGCAAGCCGGCTTGCGCGCGGCCAGCGTCAACTCCACCAACCTCGACGATTGGGACGCGGTCTTCGACGCCATCGCCGGCAACCGCCTGGACGTGCTGCTGGTCTCGCCCGAGCGGCTGGGCAATGCGGGTTTTGCGCAGCGCCTGCCTGGCCTGGTGGCCGCGACGGGGCTCGTGGTGATCGACGAGGCGCACTGCATCTCCGACTGGGGCTTCGACTTCCGCCCCGACTACCAGCGCCTGGCGAAGACGCTGGTGGGCATCGGCGCGGACACGCCGGTGCTCGCCACCACCGCCACCGCGAACCGCCGCGTCACGCTCGACATCGCGCGCCAGCTGGGGCCCCAGACGCTCACCTTCCGCGGCTCGCTCGCACGTTCGTCGTTGCGGCTGGCCGTGGTCCCTGGGCTCACTGCATTGGAACGTTATGCCTGGGTGGCAGACGCATTGGGCGACGCGTTGCATGGGTTCCCGGGCTCGGGCATCGTCTATGCCCTCACGGTCGCCGAGACCGAGCGGCTGGCGGGCTTTCTGCGCTCCTGCGGCTTCGAGGTCGCGGCCTATCACGGCAGCCTGGACACCGCCGTGCGCCAGGGAATCGAGGATGCATTGCGCCGCAACGCGCTGAAGGCCGTGGTCGCGACCTCGGCGCTGGGCATGGGCTACGACAAACCCGACCTCGCGTTCTGCATTCACGTCGGCTCGCCGGCCTCACCGGTGGCCTACTACCAGCAGGTGGGCCGCGCGGGCCGGGCGCTGGACGACGCGCCGGCCGTGCTGCTGCCCGCCGAAACCGACGAACAGATCTGGGCCTATTTCGCGACGGCGGGCGTGCCGGACCCGCAGCGCGTGGGCAAGATCATCGGCGCGTTGGCGCAGCAGCCACGGACCCTGGTGGAGTTGGAGAACGCCACCACGATCCGCCGCGGGCGGCTCGAGGGCCTGCTGAAGATTCTGGCCGTCGACGAGGTGGTGCAGCGCAGCGGCTCGGCCTGGGCGCTCACGGGCACGCCGTGGACCTATGACGCCGAGCGCTGGCAGGCGCTGGCACAGGTGCGCGAGCGCGAGGCCGGGCTGATGCGTTCGTTCGCCCGCGGCGCGGGCTGCCTGATGCGCTTTCTGCAAGAAGCGCTGGACGACCCCGAACCCAGCGACTGCGGGCGCTGCAGCGTCTGCACGGGCCGGCTTCCCGGCCCGGGGGCCAGGCCCGGCGCCGGGCGCGTCGAGGCGGCGCGGAGCTTCGCACGCGGGCAAGACGTGGTCATCGAGCCGCGCAAGCTCTGGCCATCCGGCGGTGGCCGCAAAGGCCGCATCGTCGGCTGCAGCGAGGGCCGCGCCCTGGCCTTTGCCGACGACCCCGGCTGGGCCGAGCTGCTGCTGCCGCGGTTCGCCGCGTCGGACGGAACGCGGGGACAGGATGGGCCGCAGGAGCCGGTGGGGCCGGAGGGGCAAGTCCTTCAGCCGGTGCTGGATGGCGTGGTGCAGCTGCTCGCCCGCTGGCGGCGCAGCTGGGGCAAAAGGCCGGTGGCAGTGGTGGCTATGCCCTCGGTTCTGCACGCGCGGTTGAACCGCTCGGTGGCGCTGCACGTGGCGTCGGTGGGCAGGCTGCCGCTGCTCGACGCGCTGCGCTTGGTGGGCCCCACGCCGGGTGTCGACGCCGCGTCCGGCGCGAAGGTGGCCGCGCTCCTCGACGCCCTCACTCTGCGGCCCGAGGTGGCGATACCGGCCGGGCCGCTGCTGCTGATCGACGCCCGCTACCGCAGCGGCTGGTCCATCACCGTGGCCGCCACTTTGTTGCGCGAGGCCGGTGCCACTGCCGTGCTGCCGCTGGTGTTGCACCAGTTGCCATGAGCGTCGGCCCCGCCACGGGCCACGAAGGAAAACGTTCCGTGCCGTTCGGGTTCAAGCGAAGCGGCAGAGCCGCATTTGCTCGAGATCGTCAGCCGCCGGCGCAAAATGCGCACGCGTACACGAACCCGGCAGCCCCTGCGACATGAACTCCTACAAGATCGGATCGGCAGCCGACCTGCGCGCGCTCGAACGCCTGCCGTATGCGCAGTTCATGGCGCACACGACGGTGCTCGCGGCACTCGAACACAGCGCCGCGCGCCATGGCGAACGGGCGGCACTCACCGCGATCGCTTCCGCTTCGCCGGATGCGCCGCCGCGCCGCTGGACCCATGCGCAATACGTCGCCGAGGTGCGGCGCGCGGCGCGTCTGTTCGCGCGCCTGGCCGGGAGCGACACGCCGCGCGTGGCGTTGTTGCTGCCGCCGATTCCCGAGGCGCACTTCGCGCTGTGGGGCGCCGAAACGGTGGGCGTGGCCTGCCCGATCAACCACCAGCTCAACACCGAGCACGTGGCCGCGCTGGTGCGAGCCGCCGGCGCGAACATCGTCGTCGCGCTCGGGCCGTCGGCCGAGCTCGACATCTGGTCGCGCGTGCACGGGCTGATGGCGGACTGCCCCGCGCTGCGGCATGTGCTCGCGGTCGGCGGTGCGCCGGGCGCGCTGGACTTTCACGCCGAGCTCGCGCGCGAGTCTGGCGACGTTTTGCCCACTCAACCCGCGGCGATGGCGGTTCAGTCCGCGCCGCCGCACCCCGACACCGCGCGCCTGGCCGCGCTGTTCCACACCGGCGGCACCACGGGCGCGCCCAAGCTCGCGCAGCACACGCAAGGCAACCAGCTGCACGCCGCCTGGGGCGCGGCGCAGATGTATGGCGCGAACGAACACGACGTCATCCTGAACGGCTTTCCGCTGTTCCACGTGGCGGGCTCGTTTGTCTACGGGCTGTCGATCCTGCTCGCCGGCGGCGAAGTCGTGCTGCCGCCGCTGCTGGGCCATCGCGACCCGGCCTTCATGGCGCGCTATGGCGACGTGGTGCGGCGCCACGGCTTGACGCTGCTCGCCACGGTGCCGACGCTGATCGCCGCGCTGCTGTCGCTGCCCTTGCAGCGCGCGCAACTCTCAAGCGTGCGCGCGCTGCTCACCGGCGGCTCACCGCTGCCCGACGAACTTGCCGCCGCGTTCGAACAGCGCCATGGCATCCCGGTGCGCAACATCCTGGGAATGACCGAATGCGCCGGCGTCATCAGCATCGAGCCGCTGGCCGGGCCGCGCACGCCGGGCTCGTGCGGCCTGCCTTTGCCCTACACCGAGGTCCAGGCGCTGCGTTTCGATGGCAGCGCGGCGGCACCTGGCGAGAGCGGCATCCTGCGCGTGCGCGGCCCGAACGTCGGCCCAGGCTACACCGACGCCGCGCGTTGCCCGGGCACGTTCGAAGACGGCTGGCTGATCAGCGGCGACATCGGCCATGTCGATGCGATGGGCCGGATCTTCGTGACCGGCCGCGCGAAAGACGTGATCATCCGCGGCGCGCACAACATCGACCCCGGAATGATCGAGAGCGCGCTGCTCAGGCACCCCGACGTGCAGATGGCCGCCGCGGTGGGCGAGCCCGACGAATACGCCGGCGAGTTGCCGGTGGCCTACGTCAGCCTCAAACCCGGTGCGCGCGCCGATGCGGCCGCGATTGCAGCAATCGCGGCGTTCGCCGAGCCGCGCATCGCCGAGCGGCCCGCCGTTCCAAAGCGGGTCGAGGTGATCGAAACGATGCCACTCACCGCGATCGGCAAGGTCTACAAGCCGGCGCTGCGCCTGCGTGCCACGCAGC
This sequence comes from Burkholderiales bacterium, assembly GCA_031419535.1. Classification (GTDB taxonomy): domain Bacteria; phylum Pseudomonadota; class Gammaproteobacteria; order Burkholderiales; family Burkholderiaceae_C; genus JAEMQF01. The sequence continues at coordinate 3,766 of JANOLA010000777.1, forward strand.
GCGCGCTGGAGGAGCGGCTCGCGATGGCCGGGCTCGCCG
>JANOLA010000778.1:0-4206 GCA_031419535.1 Burkholderiales bacterium
TTCGCCCAGACGCCACGTTTTGTCATCCACACGCCGAACGCGCTGTTGGCGGCGATGCAACGCGCCAACTCCAGCGCGCGCGGCAGCAGTTGGTCGGCGCTCACCACCGCGCTGACAAGGCCGATGCGCTCGGCCTCCTCGGCGCCCACCATGCGCCCGGTGAGCATGATCTCGAACGCCCGGCTCATGCCCACGCAACGCGGCAGCAGCCAGCTCACGCCGATGTCGCAACTGCTCATGCCGACCTTCACGAATGCCGCGTTGAATGCTGCGTCGGGCGACGCAATCCGTATTTCGCAGGCCAACGCGATGCCGAGGCCCGCGCCGTTGGCCGGGCCGTTGACGGCGGCGATCACCGGCGCGCGCAGCGCGCGCAGCTTGGTCACGACCGCGGCAAAAGATTCCTGGCGCACCGTCCACGCCGCTGCTTCGCCCAACTGCTTCGTCAATGGTGCTTCAGCCGCCAGCGTCAAGTCGAATCCGGCGCAAAAACCCCGGCCCTGGCCGGTGAGGATGAGCACGCGCAATTCGGCGTCGCTCGCCAGCGCATCCAGCAGTCGCGACAACTCGGCCACCGTGTCGTCGCTCAGCGCGTTCAGGCGCCGCGGCCGGTTCAGGCGCAGCACGGCAATGCCGGGCTCGGGGCGGTCCAGCAGAAGGTCATCCATGACTACGGTCTCGGCACGGCGGCCAGCCGCCAACCCTCACCCCAGCTCCCAGAGGGAGAGGGAGCAACAGAAAAACGCGCTCAACTTGTCATGCATACAGCGCCTCGATCACGCCCGCGTACTTCTCATTGACGCTCTTGCGACGCACCTTCATCGTCGCCGTCACTTCGCCGTCGTCATGGTCGAGTTCCTTCGTCAGCAAGTGGAACTTGCGCACCTGCTGCACCTGCGGCATCTTCGCGTTCACGGCATCGACTTCGCGCTGGATCAAGACCTGCACTTCGGCCAGTTCCACCAGGCTGCGGAAGTTCGTGTACGTCAAGCCCTGCTCCTCGGCCCATTTGCTCGTGCTCTCGAATTCGATCTGGATCAGCGCGGCGACGAAGCGGCGCCGGTCCGCCAGCACGACCGCCTCTTTGATGTAGGTCGAAAAGCGCAATCCGTTCTCGATTTCGCTCGGCGTGATGTTCTTGCCGCCGGCCGTGATCATGATGTCTTTCTTGCGGTCGACGATGCGCAGCTCGCGCGCCACCACGCCGCCAGGCGTGCCTTCCAATCCTTTGCTGCCCGGCGTTTCTTCCCAGCGCGCCACGTCGCCGGTGTGCAGCCAGCCTTGCGCGTCGATCGCCTCGCGCGTCGCTTCGTCGTTTTTGAAGTAGCCGCGAAACACCACGTCGCCGCGAATCAGGATTTCGCCGTCGGCGTCGAGCTCGAGCTGCACGCCCGCGTAGGGCACACCCACCGTGCCCACGGGCGAGGCGTCTCCCGGCTGCATCGTCGTCGCGCCCGAGGCTTCGGTCAGGCCGTAGGCCTCGCGGATCGGTACCCCCAGCAAGCGGAAGAACTTCAGGATTTCAGGCGCGATCGGCGCGCCCGACGACACCGCCACGCGGCAACGCCGCAGGCCGACGAAGTAGCAGCGCGCGCAGCACCAGCACATGGCACAGCGCGTGCAGCGCCCGCTCGGCAACAGTCCAGCGCGAACGCGGGCGCTCCGCTTGCGCCTGCAAGGCGCCCATCGCCCAGCGGTAGATCGCCAGGCGCGGCCCACCGGCCTCGCGCAGCTTGGTCTGGATCGAGGCGTGGAACTTCTCCCAGATGCGCGGCACGCCGAAGAACACCTGCGGCGCGAGTTCGCGCAGCTCTTCCTGCACGGTGCGCAGGCTCTCGGCAAAGTTCACCGTGGCGCCCACCGCGATCGGAATGTGGACCGAGAACATCTGCTCGGCCATGTGACACAGCGGCAGGTAGGAGACGAGCTGTTCGCCGGCGCGGCAGCCGAGCATGCTGTTCAGGCCGCGCGCCGCGGCGTTCAGGCCGCGCCAGCTCATCAGCGCCGCCTTAGGCCGGCCGGTGCTGCCCGAGGTGAAGACGATCAGGCCGATGTCGTCGAGCGCCGGGCCGCCGGCCGCGCTGCCGAGTGCCTCGGTGGCGGCGGCCGCGTGTTCCGCTTCGAATTCGCGGCCGAGCTCGACCACATCGGCAAAGTCATGCAGATTCTTGCGCTCATAGCGGCGCAGGCCGCGCGGGTCAATCACGATCAGCGTGTGCAAATGCGGCAGGCGATCCCGCACCTCGAGCACTTTGTCGAGCTGTTCCTGGTCTTCGCAGACGACGATCGGCGCTTCGCACAGGGCCAGCAGGTATTGAACTTCGTGCGCCGGCGACGTGGGGTACACGCCCGCGGTGATGCCGCCCACCCTCTTCCTGCACGTCGAGGATGAAGCGCGCCATGTCTTCGGTTTCTTCGCGGATCATACCGGCCACGGGCTCGTCGAGCATCAGCACGCGCGGGCGCATGGCGAGCGCGCGCGCCAGCTCGACGCGCTTTTGCAGGCCATACGGCAGTGCGTCGACGCTGCGGTGCCGGATGTGGTCGATCTCCAGGAACTCGATCACCTTGCGCTCCACTTCTTCGCGCAGCGCCATTTCCTCGTTGCGCGCGCGCGGCCCGTGGGTGAGCGACGACCACAGGCCGGCTTTCATGGTGTGGTGGCCACCGAGCTTGATGTTTTCCAGCACGCTCAAGCCGCGAAACAGCGCGATGTTCTGGAAGGTCCGCGCCAGCCCCATCGCGGCGCGCGCGTGCACCGGCGCGGCGGTGATGTCGGCGCCGCCGAGCGTGATGTTCCCTGCCGAGGGCCGATAGAAGCCCGAGATCGTGTTGAACACGCTCGTCTTGCCCGCGCCGTTGGGGCCGATCACCGCGGTCACCTGGCCCGGCGTGGCCTGGAACGACACGTTGCGCAGCGCGTGGATGCCGCCGAAGCGCAAGTCCACGCCGTCCACCGCGAGGCCCAGGCCGATCGGGCCGGCAGGCGCGGCGTGCGCAGGCGGTGTCGATTGCACGGCAGGCGCGAGCCCCATCGTTTGCGCGGCCTGCAAGGGCGCCGTCGCGCCGGATTCGCTGCTCGCTTGCATCGGAAGCCCGAGGGCTCAGGCGCCCGTCGCGTCGACGGCGACTTCGCGCAACTTGAACTTCTGGATCTTGCCGCTCGGCGTGCGCGGCAACGCTGCCAGCACTTTCACGCGTTCGGGCCAGTACTGTTTGGCGACCTTGCATTCGCTCATGTAGGCCTGCAGGGCCGCCAGGTCGAACTGCATCCCCGGGCGCAGCACCACACACGCGCAACCGCGCTCGCCGAGCCGCGCGTCGGGGTAGCCCACCAGCGCCGCTTCCGCGACCGCCGGGTGCTTGTAGAGCAGCGCTTCGATCTCCACCACCGGAACGTTTTCACCGCCACGGATCAACACGTCCTTGGTGCGGCCGTTGATGCGGATGTAGCCCTCGGCGTCCATGTAGGCGAGGTCGCCGGTGTCGAACCAGCCCTGCGGATCGAAGGTCTCGATGTCGGGGCGCTTGTAGTAGCCCATGAACATCTGCGCGCCGCGCACCAGCAGGCGCCCGGTCTGGCCGGTGGACATGGGCTGGCCGGCGTCGCCAGTCACCTTGACCTGCACGCCTTCGAGCGGCCGGCCGTCTGACGTGGACGACTTGTCGGCCGCGCGCGAAGGTTCGGTCAGCGTGCTCGACAGCGACTCCGTCATGCCCCACAGCGAACACACTTTCAGGTCGAGCTCGCGCGCCGCGCGCTCGATCAGCACCGGCGGGATCGGCGCGCCGCCGCACAGGAACGAGCGCAACTGGGCGGGCCGCGGCGCGCCGGCGGCGACGGTCTCGACGATGTCGGACAGGAACGGCGTCGACGCCGCGGTGTAGGTCACGCGCTCGGCTCCCATGATCGCCACGCCTTGTTTGACCTCCCAGATGTCTTGCAGCACCACCGTGCCGCCCAGGCGCACACCGAGCAGCAGAATCGCCGCGTAGCCCGTCATGTGGCCGAGCGGCGAGCAGCCGAGCAGCACGTCTTGCGCGTTCAGGCCAAAACGCCCGGCGAGCGAGTTGTTGCACGCGACCAGCGTGTTCGACGTGTGCATCACGCCCTTGGGCGACCCTGTGGTGCCTGAGGTGAACATCAGCACTGCCAGGCCGTCGGGCTCGAGCAGCGACGCCCCATTGCCCTGCGGCGCATCGATG
>JANOLA010000779.1:0-18769 GCA_031419535.1 Burkholderiales bacterium
AATCCCCGGGGCGCGCCGCCCGCCGGGGACGGACGTGTTCACGGGCTTCAACCTCTTCTCGATCGCCCTCGAGGTCCCGATCACCGATATCTTCCCGCACGGCATTCCGCACAACGGCCAACCGATCGCCAACTCGACCGACAGCCTGCTGCGCGTGCATTCGAAGATCAAGCGCCAGCAAACCCAGACTGTCGATTCGAGCAACATCATCACCGGACTGAGGGGCTCGGGGCGCTGGGTGCAGGTGGGCCGCAATGCCCTGCCGCTGTTCAACGCCGGCCTGGTGGGCACGCAGCGCCAGACGCAGTACCTGCGCAGCAGCCCGATGCAAGACGTGACGAACTTCGGCGCCGACATCCTGTACCCGGTGCTGGTTCGCGACGCCCAGGCGCTCGGCATTTACGCCGCGCTCGGCGTGTCGCAAACCGTGGTCGACAGCGTGCTCAAGGGGCCACGCTTCGACATCATCAACGCCATCAACCTCGGCCGGCCAATTCCTGTGGCCGACGGCTTCACCGGTGACGTGATCACGCTTGACGCAGCGATCGACTCGAGCTTCCCGAACGGCCGGCGCCTGGGCGGCGGGCCGACGCCGAACAGCCATCAGGTCAATGTGAACAGCGTGCTCCTGAGCTTGATTGCCGCGGGCAACCCGGCCGCAGGCCTGTTCAAAGGCACGGAGGTCAACGACAAGAACTTCCTCGGCCGCTTCCCGTTCCTCGCGCCAGCCCACCAGGGACTGTTGCAAGGGCACGGCGGAGTGAACGTTCCGACGGTGCCGGACATCCCCGATCCCGACATGCCGCAGTAAGTGTGCGGTTTGTGACGTCTGTGAGGTCTGTGAGGTCTGTGAGGTCGAACCCCTGTCCGGGGTTCGCCTTCTCCAAACCGGCTCAGCGCAGCGGCAGCACCGACCCCGCGTCGCCGCGCTCCAACCATAACGCGAACTCGTCGCGCAGGCGCTCGCCCTCAACCACCGCGCGCTGCCACGCTGCGGTGCGCGCGGCGGGCTCATCGAGGTAGCGCTTGAAGTCGCTGCGATCCGGCAGCTTGGCGTTCGGCAGCGAGCGCACGAACGCGGGCGTGGGCGACAGCAGGATCACGTTGTCGAGATCGGGCGTCGCGCGATGCCGGCGTTTGAACGGTTTGTCGAGCCAGCCTGGAACCACCGTGTCCTGAAAGTGCGGGTAGAGCACGAGTGCGGGCGCATCGGCAACTTCGGCAGCTTCGGCGCCGTCGCGCAGCGTCGCGTAGTCCAGGTGCAAGTGGTAGTCGGTGAGGCCACCGTCCCAGTACGCGCCGCGCGGCGCGCCGGGAATGTCGTGCACGGCTTTCAGCGCAAACGGAATCGAGCAGCTCGCGAGCATGCTCAAGCGCAGGTTGTGCGCGGTGAGCGCGACGCGCCGGGTTCGATAGGCGCCGAGCGATAGCGGCAGCGCGTCGCGCGGGTCGGAGAACACCACCCGCTCCAGCCACCAACCCATCGCCTTGCGGTGCAGCGCGTTGCTGACGAATGCGCCCAGGTATCCGAGCGGTGTGCGCAGCGCAGTTTCGCGGCGCATCAAATGGCGGCCGCGGCTCGTGAAGATGTGCAGCCGATAGCGCGGATGCGCCAGCACTTGCGCTTCGCGGCCGCCGAAGCTGCGCTCGATCTGCCGGCCGAACAATGCGCTCACGACCGCCGGTGGCGCGAACTTGCCCGGCGGGTGCGGATAGTCCTGCGTCGCGTAGTCGTGGGCCAGCTCGGCGAACGCGGCGTCAGGGTCGGGCATGCACGCCGTGGCCATGCGCCAGGCGCCGATCGACGCGCCGACCAGGTGCACCGTCTGAGCGCTGCGCGCGAGCCAGTGGCCGAAGATGAAACGATCCAGTGCGTTCAGGATCAAGCCCTTCGGCCCGCCGGCCGCTGCCGGAATCATTTGCACGTCTTGCGGTCGCAGGCCGTGCTTGCGCAGGTGCGTCAGCGCGCGCGGGCCGGCGTGAATGGCCAGCGATTTCACGGTTCAGCGCTGGCGGGGCAATTTGGCGAACGCGGCGGCCATTGCGGACGCCTGTTGCGGCGCACTGGGCTTCGGCGCGGCCGCGCGTTCGCCTCGCTGCGGCGCGCGAAATGCATTGCCTTCGCGCGCGCCACCCAGCGCCACCGGAGCGTCGAGTTTCATCGTCAACGAAATGCGCTTGCGCGCGGCGTCGACCTCGAGCACCTTCACTTTGACGATGTCGCCTGCCTTGACGATCTCGCGCGCGTCGTTGACGAACTTCGTTGCGAGCTGGCTCACGTGCACCAAACCGTCCTGGTGCACGCCGATGTCGACGAAGGCGCCGAACTGCGCGACGTTGCTCACCGGGCCTTCGAGCAGCATGCCGGGCTTCACGTCGGCGAGGTCTTGCACGCCGTCGTTGAAGCGCGCCACCTTGAAATGGGGGCGCGGGTCGCGGCCTGGCTTTTCCAGCTCGGCAAAAATGTCCTTGACGGTGATGGCACCGAACGTGGCGTCGGCAAAGGCCTCGGGCTTCAGCGTGCGCAGCACGTCGCTGCGGCCCATCACCTCGGCGGCGGGTTTGCCCAAGGCGGCGAGCAGGCGCTGCACCAGCGGGTAGGTTTCGGGGTGCACGCCGCAACTGTCGAGCGGGTTGTCGCCGCCGCGAATGCGCAGAAAGCCCGCGCATTGTTCGAACGTCTTCGCGCCCAGGCCACTCACGTCGCGCAGTTGCTTGCGGTTGTTGAACGCGCCGTTCGCGTCGCGCCAGCGCACGATGTTCGCCGCGACGCTGGCTGACAAGCCCGAGACCCGCGCCAGCAGCGGCGGTGAGGCGGTGTTCAGATCGACGCCGACGGCGTTGACGCAGTCTTCCACCACGGCGTTCAGGCTGCCCGCCATCACGGCTTGGTTCACGTCGTGCTGGTACTGGCCCACGCCGATGCTCTTCGGGTCGATCTTCACCAGCTCCGCGAGCGGGTCTTGAACGCGCCGCGCGATGCTCACCGCGCCGCGCAAAGTCACGTCGAGCTCGGGCAATTCGACTGTGGCGAGTTCGCTGGCCGAATACACCGACGCCCCCGCTTCGCTGACGACGAGCTTTTGCATTCGGGACAGCGGCGCGAGTTTTTCGATCCGCTCGATCAACTCGGCAGCCAGCTTGTCGGTCTCGCGGCTCGCGGTGCCGTTGCCGATGGCGATCAGGTTCACGCCATGCGCCGTGCACAACCGGGTCAGGCTGTGCAGTGCACCTTCCCAGTCGCGCCGCGGCTCGTGCGGGTAGATCGTTTCGGTGGCGAGCACCTTGCCGGTGGCACTCACCACCGCCGCCTTGCAGCCGCTGCGAATGCCGGGGTCCAGGCCCATCACGACGCGCGGCCCGGCGGGCGCGGCCAGCAACAGGTCACGCAGGTTCTGCGCGAACACGCTGATGGCCACGCGCTCGGCTTCTTCGCGCAGTCTGGCGAACAGGTCGCGCTCCAGGCTCAGGCTGAGCTTGACTTTCCAGGCCCAGGCGACGCACTTGCGGATCAAGTCGTCGCCGGCTCTTCTTTGGTGGCTCCAACCGAGGTGCGCGGCGATGCGGCCTTCGGCGAGCGAGATCGCCGGCGCGCTGCCGGCACCTGCCGGCGGTGCTGCCAGCCCCAGGCCGCCGGCCTCGTCGAGCACGAGTTTGGCGTCCAACACCTCCAGGCTGCGACCGCGGAACACCGCGAGCGCGCGGTGCGACGGCACTTTGCGGATTGGCTCGACGTAGCTGAAGTAGTCGCGAAACTTCGCCACGTCAGCGTGGTTCGGGTCCTTGCCCGCGACCAGCTTGCTTTGCAGCTGCGCTTGGCTCCACAGCCATTCGCGCAGCTTGCCGACGAGGCCGGCGTCTTCGGCCCAGCGCTCGGCAAGAATGTCGCGTACGCCGTCGAGCACGGCGGCGGCATCGGCGAAACCGGCCTCGGCGTTGACGTACGCACCAGCTTGCGTCATCGGGTGCAGCGAAGGATCAGCAAAGAGCGCTTCGGCCAGCGGCTCGAGCCCAGCTTCGCGCGCGATCGTCGCTTTCGTGCGGCGCCGTGGCTTGAACGGAAGGTACAGGTCTTCGAGGTCTTGTTTGGTCGCGGCCGTCTCGAACGCCGCGCGCAGTTGCGGCGTCAGCTTGCCCTGCTCGGCAACGCTCTTGAGCACCGCGGCGCGACGCTCTTCGAGTTCGCGCAGGTAGGCCAGGCGCGATTCCAGTTCACGCAGTTGCGCGTCGTCCAGGCCCTGCGTGGCTTCTTTGCGATAGCGTGCGATGAAGGGCACGGTGGCGCCGCCGTCGAGCAATTCGACGGCAGCACTGACTTGCGCCGGCCGAGCACCCAGCTCGGCGGCGATTTGCACAAATATCGGGTTCAAAACAGGGAGCCCGGGTCGGGGCAGAAATGCGAAGCGGCGCAGTGTGACACAGCGCATGAGCGCGCCCCCAGGCCGACGACATACGTCGTCCGCCTCCCGCGGGGGATGAGCAAAGTGGCAAAGCCACATTTGCTCATGAGTGCCCCAAGGCCGGCCGAAGCCGGCCGTCCCCCGCGGGGATCAAGGAAAGTGGCGGAGCCACATTTCCTTGAGAGCCAGGGTGGCCGAGGCTCCTTGTCCTGCTCGAACCTAGCGAACCGCCGTTTCAGGCGGCCCGCGCCTGCGCGCGCGTCAGCTCTTGGCCAACTTGCCGCCGATTGTTTCCGACGCCCAGCCGAAGAACGTGCCGACGATGATCGAGCCGATTGTTGGCACGATGGCGCCCATCGGCGTCATGTCCTTGCCCAGCAAGATCAACCCGGCGACGCTGGCAAAGCCGTACACGCACGAAGGAATCGTCGACAGAATGGGCAGGTGCGCCGCCAAGACGATCGATGCCGCACCGATGCCAACCGCCACCGGAACGGCAAGCCCGCCGAGCGCCCCCAACTGCCCGGCGAGCATCACCGCCAGCATGCCGACGACCGCGCCAAAGCTCATGCAGATGGCGGTTTTCTTCGCCCCGTCAACCTTGCCGCCGCAGTGATAGAAACTGGCCCAGGCAATGAAGGCCTGCCAGATCTGAAAGCCCATCCCGGCCAGGGGCGGGTTGATGAACAGCCATGTCGCCACAACGGCCAACACGCCGATCGATACCGTGAGTGCCAAAAGCATCGTCATTTCGAGTCTCCTAGTTCTAGGTGGTGAAAATCGGCGTCGCCCGAAGAACGGGCCTCGCCTCTCCTTCGACTGACCCGCGATCAATTGCCGCGGTCCCCCAGCGCTACTCGAACCACTGTGAAGACGATTGAACGATCGATCGTTTTCGAAGGACGGATCGAGTGGCGCAGATTTTGGGTGCAAGAAACGTTCCGTAACACCCCGTAGTTGCCCTCGGTCCCCCATTCATTCCCGCGAGCGATGTTGGTCGCGGGTCGTTGCATTGCCAAGGGTTAACCAGGGTGCAACAGGCCGGCACACCCGGAGTCGCGGTACACAGTGCGCAGCCCTGGGTACAACACGCCCGCCAGGGCGCCACTGGATTTCGGCGCGGGTTTCGGCGCGTTAGCATTGCGCGATGAACCCACCCGACGCAGACCATGGCGAAGGCCATTCGCACGAACACAGCGAACTCAGCGAGATGGAGTTGCGCGTGCGTGCGCTCGAGTCCGTGCTCGGCCAAAAGGGCTACATCGACCCGAATGCGCTCGACGCGCTGATCGATACTTACCAGACCCGAATCGGCCCGCGCAACGGCGCCAAGGTGGTGGCCCGCGCCTGGGTCGACGCCGACTTCCATGCCTGGTTGATGCGCGACGCAAGCGCGGCAATCGATTCGCTGGGCTTCAGCGGCCGCCAGGGCGAACACATGATCGCGGTGGAGAACACCGCGACGCGCCACCACATGGTCGTGTGCACGCTTTGCAGTTGCTACCCGTGGCCGGTGCTCGGCCTGCCGCCCACCTGGTACAAGAGCGCGCCCTACCGCTCGCGCGCGGTGCGCGAGCCGCGTGCCGTGCTGGCCGAGTTCGGCGTCGTATTGCCAGAGTCCACTGACATTCGCGTTTGGGACTCGACCGCCGAAGTGCGCTACCTCGTGATTCCGCAACGCCCACCGGGAACCGAGGCCATGGGCGAAGCTGAACTCGCCGAACTGGTGACACGCGATTCGATGATCGGCACCGGCCTGGCGCGCAGGCCTTGAGGGTGGACGAATGAGCTATGCGAGCCATGCCGACATCGGCGGCCAGCGCGGTCACGGCGCGGTGACGCCCGAGCCTGAAGGCGCGAGCGAACTTTGGCACGCGCCGTGGGAGCCGCGGATCATGGCGCTCACCGTCGCCATGGGTGCGACGGGCCTGTGGAACATCGACATGAGCCGCAGCGCACGCGAAACCTTGCCCAACTATGCGCAGTTGAGCTACTACGAGATTTGGTACACGGCGCTGCGAAAACTGCTGATCGAGCGGCGCCTGGTGCGGCGCGCCGAACTGCTGAGCGGCAACAGCATCGATGCGCCGCTGCCGGTGCCATCCGTGCTGCACGCCGTCGACATTCAAACAAGACTGGCGCGCGGCACGCCCACGCAGCGCCCTGCCGCCGTGCCGGCCAAATTTGCGCTGGGGACACGGGTTCAAACGGTGCGCCGCAAGGCCGATCACCACACCCGGCTGCCGGCTTACGCGCGCGGCAAGGTCGGAACGATCGAGCGAGTCCACGGCGCGCATGTATTCGCCGACACGCATGCGCATGGACTTGGCGAACAGGCGCAGTGGCTCTACACCGTCGTCTTCGACGCCGGGCAACTGTGGGCCGAGTGCGCAGGTTCGCGCCAGCAGGTGTCCGTCGACGCCTGGGAGCCCTACCTTGAAGCTTACGAGGACGCGGCATGAGCGCGCCGCGCAGCACGAAGGTACTCCAGTGAACCTGATGCAGGACACAGCAGGCGACGCGCCGGTGTTCAGCGAACCCTGGCAGGCAAAGGGCTTCGCACTCGTCCTGGCATTGCACGAGCGCGGACTGTTCAACTGGAACGAATGGGCGCAGGCGCTGGCGCGGCAGATCGCCGATGCTCAGGCCAGCGGCGACGCCGACCTGGGCGGCACCTACTACCGGCATTGGGTCGGGGCACTCGAATCGCTGGTGGCACGCAAAGGCGCCAGCTCGGCAGCCGAACTCGAACGCTACCGCCTGGCCTGGGATCACGCGGCGGACCGCACCGCGCATGGCGCACCGATCGAGCTGAGTCCCGCGGACTTCGACGTCGACTTCGATACCGACTCGCCCAGATAGCGCAGCATGCCCTTGCCCGCCACGACGCCAGAGGCAAAACACGCGCTCAGCAGAAAGCCGCCGGTCGGCGCTTCCCAGTCGAGCATTTCGCCGGCGCAGAACACACCCGGCTGGGCGCGCAGCATCAGCTCGTCGCTGAGCGCTTCGAAGCGCACCCCTCCCGCGGTGCTGATCGCCTCGGCGACCGGCCGCGCGGCGATCAACGCCAACGGCAGCGACTTGATCGCCGCGGCCAGCGCTGCCGGGTCGCTGAAGGTCTCGGCAGGCAGCAGCTCGCGCAGCAGCGCGGCCTTCACGCCGTCCAGGCGCAAGCGGCTTTTCAAGTGCGTCGACAGCGAGCGGGTGCCGCGCGGCCGCGCCACTTCGGCGGCCACGAAGGCCGCGTCGCGGTCGGGCAGCAAGTCGAGTTCGAGCAGCGCGCGGCCATGCTCATCGATCAGCGTGCGCAGCCGCGATGACGCCGCGTAGATCAGACTGCCTTCGACGCCGGTTTGCGTGACCACGAACTCGCCGCGCTGCTCGAAACTCGATCCGTCGGCGCAGCGAACCGCTATCGCGACGGTCTTCAGCGGCGCGCCGGCAAAGCGGCCGCGGAAATGTTCGCTCCAGCCGACGGAGAGCGCCCCCAGGCCGACGCCATACGTCGTCCGCCCCAAGGGCCACGCAGGGGCCGCTTCGTGGAAGGGCCACGCAGGGGCCCCTGCGTGGCCCTTGGGGATAAGCGCGCCGCCCGCATCGATGCGCCCAACGTCGAAGCCGCAGTTCGATGCCACCAGCGGCGCCACGTCCACGCCGAGCGGCGCGAGCCAGTGGGCCCACGCGCCGTCGGAGCCGAGCTTCGGCCAGCTGGCACCGCCCAGCGCCAGCAGCACGGCCTGCGCCGGCATGTCGACCCGGCCTTGCGGCGTGTCCATGCACAGGAGCAGCAGGCCTTGTGCATCGCGGGTCAGCGCCACGCAGCGGTGCCGCATGTGCAGCCGGACGCCCAGGCCACGCAGCCGGTGCAGCCAGGCACGCAGCAGTGGCGCGGCTTTCAGGTCGCGCGGAAAGACGCGCCCCGAACTGCCGACGAAGGTCTCGACACCCAGGCCCGCAGCCCATTCGCGCAGCGCGGCCGGCGGGAACGCGTGCAGCAGGGGTTCGACCGAGGCACGCCGCTCGCCGAAGCGCGTGACAAAGCGCTCCATCGGCTCGCTGTGCGTCAGGTTCAGCCCGCCCTTGCCCGCGAGCAGAAACTTGCGCCCGACCGACGGCATGGCGTCGAACAAGTCGACCTGCACCCCGGCGCGCGCCAGCACCTCGGCGGCCATCAGGCCGGCGGGCCCACCGCCGACAATCGCGGCTTGCATCGGCGCGGTCACTGGTGCACCCTAAGGCACGGGCCACGAAGGGGCCCCTACGGGCGGCCGGGCGGGGCTCGCGGGTCGGGTTCCGGGACGAAAGCAGCAGCACATCGAACCAGTGTGACACGGCGCTGCGTCAGGTGAGATTGCGCACGGTGAGGGCTTCGTAAGGTGAGGCTCGCACCAGCGACCAAACCGAAGCCCATTCGACGCTGGAGGCTCATCTGGCCCACTTTCTTTTCCCGAACACCGCAGCCGCAGCCCGCACCCCCTGCATCGCAGTCGCCATGACACTGCTCTCGACCCTTGCCCTCGGCGGCGCGCCCGCGGCCGCCGCGCCGACCTGCCGCGCCCAGAGCACGGCCAGCGTCACGCCGCTGTTCTAGCTTTACACGTCGGAAGTCTGCAGCTCGTGCCCGCCCGCGGACCGCTGGCTCTCGGCGCTGCGCGATGAGCCCGGCGTGGTGGCGCTGGCGTTTCACGTCGACTACTGGGACAGGCTCGGTTGGAAAGACCGCTTCGCCAGCCCGGCGTACACGCAGCGCCAGGCGCAGCAGCGGCCCGGCAACGGCGCGCGCTTCAGCTACACGCCGCAGGTCGTGGTCGACGGGCTCGACCGGCCACGCTGGTACGCGGGCGGCGCACCGGCCGCGGCGGGTGCGCGCGCACCCGCCAAGGTGGACATTGAACTGGTGCGCGACGGCAAGGCCGTCTCAGCCAGCGTCAACGCCCGACCGGGTGCGCCCGCGCGGCTGGCTGCGTACTGGGCGGTCACGGAAAACGGCCACAGCACGGCGGTGAAGGCCGGCGAGAATCACGGCGCCACGCTCACGCATGACTTCGTGGTTCGGCGCTACGTTCCGATTGCCGCATGGAACGCCGCCACCAGCAAGCCCCTGACACTTCGCCTCGACGCTGAGCTGGCACAGGCACCCGCGCAGCCGAGCTTCGTCAACCTGGTGGTCGTGGACGCGGCGACTCAGCGGCCCGTGCAGGCGCTCAGGCTTGGCTGCTGAATGAATTCTGTTCAAGCGCGGCCCTCACTTGCAGTGCGCGTTCCGGCTTGCAAGCCGGAACCGCTCGGCGGGCTCGGTGCATGCACCTCGAAAGCCCCGCCTCGCCCCCCGCCCTCTCCAGAAGGGAGAGGGAGCAAAGCCCACTGTCCCTGAGGGAGAGGGAGCAAAGCAGAAAAGCCTCAGCCTCTGATCTGAGCCTCGGGCACGGCGGCCGGTGGCCACACCACCTCGAACCATTCGAGCACGAGCGCGATCTGCTCGTGCACCTCGAAGCCTTCGCGCTCGCCGCGTTCGGCGAAGTCTTGCCGGTGCGCGGTGAGCCACCAGCGCAGCGTCAGGTCGCCCTCGCCCGCGTCGAACGCGAACTGATCGTCGATTTCATTGAAGTGGCGCAGCTCGACATGCGTGGTGCGCACGATCGCGCGCGGCGCGCCCGAGCCGTCGAGCACGACAAGGTGGTCACCGATCTGCGGCAGCGGGTCGAGTTCTTTCTCGAAATCACGCTTCAGCGTCGCGTGCGCGCGCTTCAAGCCGCGCACCACGAGATCGGCCAGTTCATCGGCAAGCCCGCGCGTGTCGGCGAGCGCCGCCGCCGCGAAGCCGGGAACCTTGACGCTGCGCTCGCGCTGGTACTCGAGCCAGAACGGTTCGATGTCGGCGGCGCGGCCGGGAACGGGCGCGGAACTCACGCCGCACTCACTCCATCGCCCGCAGCGCGGCGCGCAATTCGGCACCCACTTCCGGCCGGCCCTCGAACGGGTCGCTCGGGTTGCGGCCCTGCACCACGTCTTCCAGGCGCGTCTGTACGACGCCCAGCGCTTTGGGGTGGCTGTAGATGTAGAAGCGGTCCTCGCGCAGCGCGTCGAACACGTATTGCGCGACCAGCGCCGCGCTGACCTTGCCGCTGCCCACCGCCTTGTCGCTCATCGCCTGGCCGATGAGTTGGCTGCGTGTCGGCTTGGCCGCGGCGTCCTTCATCTCGTCGGGCCGATTGCGGTGGCTGCGGCTGATGCCGGTGGGTACGAAATAGGGGCACAGCACCGACGCGCTCACCTGAGAGGTCACCAGGCGCAAGTCCTGGTAGAGCGTTTCGGTCAGCGTCACCACCGCGTGCTTGGTGACGTTGTAGACGCCCATGTTCGGCGGGCTCAGCAGCCCCGCCATCGACGCCGTGTTGACGATGTGGCCCTCGAATCCCGGGTCGGCCTGCGCCGCGGCCAGCATCATCGGCGTGAAGCAGCGCATGCCGTGCACCACGCCCATCAGGTTCACGCCGAGCACCCACTCCCAGTCCTTCAACGTGTTTTCCCAGATCAGACCCCCGCATGCGACGCCGGCGTTGTTGAACACGAAGTGCGGTACGCCGAAGCGCGCCTGCGTTGCTGCGGCAAGCGCCTGCACCTGTTCGGCCTGGGACACATCCACCCGAGACGCAAGCACCGCGGCGCCCATCGCTTCGATCTCGATACGGGCCTGCTCGAGCGCGTCTTGCTGCACGTCGGCCATCACGACATTCATGCCAACGCGCGCCGCGATGCGCGACGTTTCCAGGCCGAAGCCGGAAGCCGCGCCGGTGATCACCGCGGTGCGGCCCTTGAAGCTTTTCATGCCTGGACCTGCGCCTTCACCTGGAAGCCGATGCGCGGGAAGTGCACGTGCAGCGTGCCCGCGCGCTCGTCGCGGCGTTCGACTACGACCTCGTTGTCGTCCAAGCCGACCAAGCTGCCCGCGACGAGGTCAGCGGCGTAGTCGGTCGCGCATACCGTGACGGCGCTGGCCGCCGCGAAGCCCGCGTCGGCTGCGACGCTGCATGGGGCGAAGGAGGATGTGGCCGCGGCCAGCGTGATCGCTTCATCGCTGCCCATTTGGCGCGGCGTGCCGTGGCCGATGCCGAGCACGCGTTGGCTCCACGCTTGCAGCCGCTGGAAGGGCTCGAGCGTCGCCGCGACCGCCGGCACGCGGCGCATGAACCAGAGCGATTGCACGACGGAAAAATCGGCCACGCAGGGCTTTGCACCGAGCAGATAGGCGCGGCCGTCGGCGAGCATTCCCTCCAGCCAGCCGAGGTAGGTGAGCAATTGCGCGCGTGCATCGGCGGTGGTGGGGCGGCGCATGCCCTGCGTCATCGCGGCGCGGTCGGCACCGAAGGCCTTCACGGCCTCCGGCGGTGCACCTTCGAACATCACGGCAATGCCGGCGGGCTGCATCGTGAACGGCACCGCCGTCCAGAACAGGTCTGAGTCGGCCCACTGGGCGAGCACATGCTGCATCGGCGTCGCCTCCACGGGGAACAGCGGCGGGTTCGGGTGCAGCGCGTCGACCACGCGACACATCAGCGCGGTGTCGCAATAGATGTCGGCGCCGATCTGCATGAACGGTGTGCGCCGGTAGCCGCCGGTGAGTGCCACCACGTCGGGCTTGGGCATGATGCGCGGCACCTTCACCGAGGCCCAGCCCAGGCCCTTCAGGCCGAGCACGAGGCGGAACTTCTCCGAGAACGGCGAGGTGTCGTAGTGGTGCAGGATCAGGTCGGTCGTTGCAGGCATGGGTTCTTTCATCAGTATGGCATCGCACGCGCCAGCAGCGCGTCGAATTCGGCGTTGGCGGGAAGCGTTCCGAATGCATGGCCCCAATCGGCCGCGAGGCGGGAGCGGCAAAACGCGTCGAACACGAAACTCGGCGCGTGCTGGCACAGCAACGCCGCCTGCACTGCCAGCGCGATGTCTTGCGCGAGCCGGCGCGCGGCGATTTCTTCGCCGGCGTCGTCGATGCGCGCGAGCAGTTGGCCGGCAAACCGGTCCAACGCCGGATGCGCCTTGCGCGCGGATGCGAGTTCCTGTTCGAGGGCGGCCACGCAGTCGCCTTCTTTGCCACCTTTGCGCAGGGCGCGCAACAAGTCCAGCGCCATGATGTTGCCCGCGCCTTCCCAAATCGAATTGAGCGGCATTTCACGGTAGATGCGCGCCATCGTGCCTTCGCCGCCTTCTTCCACGTAGCCGTTGCCGCCCAGGCATTCCATCGCCTCCTGGGCAAATTGGCTGCCGCGTTTGCAGACCCAGAACTTGGAGATCGGCGTGAGCAGGCGCCGCATCTGGCGTTCGTGTTCGCCGTCATTCGCGAAGGCGCGCGCCAGCCGCAGGCTCAGCGCCGTGGCGGCTTCGCTCTCCAGCGCCAGATCGGCGAGCACATTGCGCATCAAGGGTTGGTCGATCAACGCGCGGCCGAAGGCGTGGCGCTGCGCCGTGTGGTGCAGCGCGAGCGACAGCGCCTGGCGCATCAGGCCGCTCGTGCCGAGCGTGCAGTCGAGCCGCGTGCGCGTTCCCATTTCCAGGATTTGCGGCACGCCGCGGCCCTCGTCACCGACGAGCCAGGCGTGCGCCCCGTCGAACTCAACTTCGGAACTCGCGTTGGCATGGTTGCCGAGTTTGTCTTTCAGGCGCTGGATGAAGATGGCGTTGCGCGTGCCTGCGCTTGTGTGATCAGGCAGCACACGCGGCAGGAAGAAGCAACTCAGTCCCGCGCCGGTTTGCGCGAGTACGAGAAACGCGTCGCACATCGGCGCCGACATGAACCACTTGTGGCCGGTCAATGCGTAGCGCGCGCCCCAGGGGGTGTGCTCTTCAAAGGTGGCCTGCGTCGTGTTCATGCGTACGTCGGAGCCGCCTTGTTTTTCCGTCATGCCCATGCCCATCGTCACGCCGGACTTCTGGTCGAAGGCGATCAGGCGTGGGTCGTACGCTGTACTGGCGAGTTTTGGCAGCCAGGCGGCGTGGATCGCGGCATTCGCGCGCAACGCCGGCGTCACCGCGTACGTCATCGAAATCGGGCACAGCACCGAAGGTTCGAGTTCGGTGAACAGCATGAAAGCCGCGGCGCGTTGCAGATGCGCGGTCCCATCGCCCACCCAGGGCGTGCCGTGCAGGCCGGCGGCGCTGGCCTGCGCCATCAGCGCGTGGTAGCTCGGGTGGAATTCGACTTCGTCGACGCGCCGGCCGACGCGGTCGTGGCTGTGCAGCGCCGGTTTGTGCAGGTTCGCCAGGCGCGCGTGGAGCTGCATGTCGGCCTGGCCGAGCTTTGCGCCGAGCGCGTGCAGTGCATCCGTGTCGAGCTTGGGCGCGTTGAACCCGAGCGCGTCGCGCATGGCACGGTTGCCCGCGAACAGGTTGTGGCCCGTCAGCGGCGAGGGCTGATTCGTTACTTCGTGGGTGATCGTCATGGGGCCTCCTGAATCAAGAAGCGCGTCGACGGTTGCTTCCCGGACTGTTGCGGCCGCGGGTCGTGCTTTTCACAGGCGCTCAGATCAGCTTGACGACCTGCTTGCCGAAGTTGCGCCCTTCGAGCAGGCCAAGAAAAGCTTGCGGCGCGGCTTCGATGCCTTGCGCGACGGTTTCGCGGTACTTCAGCTTGCCGCTGGCCACCGACTCGCCCAGTTCCTTCAGCGCCGCCGGCCAGTCGTCCATGTGCTCGCTGACGATGAAGCCTTCGACGCGCAAGCGCGATTGAAGAATCAACTGCGGTTGCGCCAGCGGAATCGGCGCGCCGTTGTAGCCGCTGATCATGCCGCACACGGCGATCCGGCCGAACGCATTCATGCGCGGCAGCACGGCATCTAGCACTCGGCCGCCGACGTTCTCGAAATAACCGTCGATGCCCTCGGGCGTCGCCTCCTTCAGCGCCTGGTACAGCGCCTTCGAATCGGCGTGCGCCTTGTAGTCGACGCAGGCGTCGAAGCCGAGTTCGTCGACGACATAGCGGCACTTGTCCGCGCCACCGGCGATGCCCACCGCACGGCAACCGCGCACCTTGGCGAGTTGCCCCACGGCGCTGCCGACCGCGCCGCTGGCGGCGCTGACGGCGACCGTGGCCCCCGCCTTGGGTTCGCAAATGCGAGTCAGACCGTACCACGCCGTGACGCCCGGCATGCCCACCGCGCCGAGGTAGGCCGACAGCGATATGCGCTGCGCGTCCACCTTGCGCAGCATGCCGCTTTGCTCCGCGCTCACCACGCTGTACTGCTGCCAGCCGCCCATGGCGACGACGGCTTCGCCGACCTTGAACTTCGCATGGCGCGACGCGGCGATCTCGCCGACCGTGCCGCCGACCATCACTTCGTTCAGCGCCTGCGGCTGCGCGTAGCTCTTCGCGTCGTTCATGCGTCCGCGCATGTAAGGGTCGAGCGACAGGTAGTGGTGGCGCACCAGCACCTGGCCGTCTTGCAGCTCGGGCACGGGAGCTTCGCGCAGGCGAAAGTTGGCCGTGCTCGCGGCGCCGTCAGGGCGCGAGACCAGGAGGATCTGTTTGTTGATGGTTGGCATGGTGTGGTCCTTCGGGTCAATCCGAGCCGTCGATGGGCTCGCTGCTGCGTGGGCCCGCGGGCAAGGCCCGCAGGAGCTTGAATGTTCCGGTGGCATGCGCCACCAGCTTTTGATTTGCGTCGAACAACGACGCCTCGCAAAACGACAGCGTTTGCGTTTGCGTGAGCACCTTGCCGTGCGCGTGCAGGCGGCCGATGCCCGGGCGCATGAAGCTGGTTTTCATCTCGACCGTGACGACGCCGCGCGCCGGCACCAGTACACCGCCGCGCGGGCTGCGCGCGGCGTGCGCCATTGCCACGTCGAGCAGCGTCATCACCACGCCGCCATGCGCCATCTTCAGGCTGTTCATGTGCTCGTCGCGCGGGCTCAAGGCAAGCTCGGCCTCGCCGTCCGCGAAACGCAGCAATTCCAGGCCGAGCGCTTCGACGAAGGGGATGCGGGTTCTGAATTCGAGGCTCATGGAAAGAGGATCGCCGCGATCATGCGCCCGAATGCACGGCGCTCAGGCCGCCGTCCACCGCGAGAATCTGGCCGGTGATGTGTTTGCCCGCGGCGCTGGCGAACAGCAGCGCGGCGCCTTTCAAGTCGTCGTCGTCGCCGATGCGCTTCAGCGGCGCGTATTTGGCGAGCGCCGCTTCGCCGACCGATTGAATCGTGCCGCGCGTCATCTTGCTCGGGAACATTCCTGGCGCCAGCGCGTTCACCGTGATGCCGTGCTTGCCCCATTCGCCGGCCAGCGTGCGCGTGAAATTCACCACCGCGCCCTTGCTCGTGCCGTAGGCGATGAAGGCCATGTCGAGCGAACCGGCGAGCCCGGCCACCGACGCAATGTTGATGATGCGCCCCTGCTTGCGCGGAATCATGCTGCGCTTTCCGATTTGCTGGCTCATCAGGAAGATGCTGCGGATGTTCAGGTTCATCACCTTGTCCCACGCTTCCAGCGGATGGTCTTCGCAAGGCGCGCCCCAGGTGGCGCCGGCGTTGTTGATGAGGATGTCGACTTGGCCCATGCGCTGCAAGGTCTCGCTGGCGACACGCGTCACCTCTGCCGGGTCGCTCAGGTCCGCGGCGATCCAGCGCGTGTCGATGCCTTGCGCCTGAAGGTCCGCGCAGGCCTCTTCCAGATCCACCGCCTTGCGCGACGTGAGCAGAATCTTCGCACCCGCCTGGCCCAGCGCTTCGGCGATCTGCAGCCCCAGGCCGCGCGAGCCGCCGGTCACCAACGCGGTCTTGCCTGTCAGGTCGAACAGTGTTTTCACGTCGGTGCTCATTGCGCTTCCCTCTTTTATGTCACTGTCAGTCAATGTCTCTCATTGTCGAGCGAACCAAGACCAGCACCACGCCCACCACCAGGGCGAGGCTGCTTAGCCCCACCAGCACCCAGCCGAGCGCCGCGTCGGTGTGGCGCACCGTCAGCGCGAGCGCCAGCGTCAGCATGCCGCCGAAGATGAGCGCCCAGGTCCACGTCGCGAGGCGCTTGTGCGACATCGTCAAAAGCTGTCCACTGCCATGCCGCGGCAGGTGTCGTCGCGCGTCTCCACCACGCCGAGCCAGGCGCCGATGCGCGGCAATTCATAGCGGATGAAGTAGCGGCAGGCGCTGAGCTTGCCTTGTAGCGCGGCGGGCTCGGCGCCCGGCTGCGCGAGGCGCTTTTTCACGCACAGCGCCACGTCGAGCCACATCCACGCCAGCACCACATGGCCGAAGGCCTGAAGGTAAGGCGTTGCATTCGCCAAGGCCTCTTCCGGGTGACCGGTGGACCACGCCGCCTGGGTGGCGGAAGCGATGCGGGCCATGGCCGCTGCGAGCGCCTCGCCGCAGGGCTTGAGCTGCGCATCGCCCTTGGAGCGCAGCACCGTCGCGCCGATGCGTTGCGCGAGCAGCGCCAAACCGCGCCCCTCTTGCATCACGACCTTGCGGCCCAGCAAGTCGAGCGCCTGAATGCCGTGCGTGCCCTCGTGGATCATGTTCAGGCGGTTGTCGCGCCAGTACTGCTCGACCGGAAAATCCCGCGTGTAGCCGTAGCCACCGTGAATCTGGATCGCCAGGCTGTTTGCCTCCAGACACCATTCGCTGGGCCAGCTTTTCGCGATCGGCGTCAGCATTTCCAGCAGCAAGCCGGCCTGTGCCGCGTCTTCGGCGCTGCCGGTGTGCAGCTCGTCGACCAGCCGCGCGCAATAGAGCTCGAGCGCGAGCGCGCCTTCGCAATAGCTCTTTTGCGCGAGCAGCATGCGCTTCACGTCGGCGTGGGCAATGATCGGCACCTGCGGCTGCGTCGGGTCTTTGCCGCCCGGGCCGACCGGGCGGCCCTGCACCCTCGTCTTGGCGTAGTCCAGGCTCGCCTCGTAGCCGGCAAAGCCGAGCATCGTGGCGCCCAGGCCGACAGCGATGCGCGCTTCGTTCATCATGTGGAACATGCAGCGCAGGCCGTCGCCGGGCTTGCCGACGAGGTAGGCCAGGGCGCCCGCGCCGTCCAATCCAGCGCCGGCCGGTTCACCGCCGCTGCTGCTAGCGCGAACCGGGAACTTGCCCTCGCCGAAATTGAGCAGCGTGTTCGGAATGCCGCGATAGCCGAGCTTGTGGTTCAAGCCCGCCAGCGCCACATCGTTGCGCTCGCCGGTGAGTTGGCCATGCACGTCGACGAGCTTCTTCGGCACGATGAACAAGGAAATGCCGCGCGTGCCAGCAACCAGTTTTCCATCCGCGCCGGGAATCTTCGCCAGCACCAAGTGGACGATGTTCTCGGCGAGTTCATGCTCGCCGTTGGAGATCCACATCTTGTTGCCTCGCAGCCGGTAGCGCGCGCCGAGCGGCTCGGTTTCGAAGTCCGCGCCGTCGGGTGTCGCACGCGTCGTGATGTCCGACAGGCTCGATCCGGCTTGCGGCTCGCTCAGGCACATCGTGCCGGCGAAGCGCCCGGTGAATTCGTGTCGAGCGAACACATCCTGCTGCGTCTTCGTGCCATGCGCCATCAGCAGGTTCGCGTTGCCGCTCGTCAGCAGCGCGCCGCCGCCGACGCCGATGCCGGCCTTCGAGAAGAAGCTGTTCGCCGCCATCTCCACGACGCAGGGCAACTGCATGCCGCCGATCTCGTAGTCTTGCGACGCAGCGAGCATGCCGGTATCCGCATACGCGCGTGCGGCTTCGTGGCTGGCTTGCGGAAGCAGCACTTTCTCGCCGTCGAAGTGCGGCTCTTGCGTGTCGACGAGCCGGTTGAACGGCGCGAATTTTTCTGCGCTGAGCTTCTCGCACATGTCGAGCACGGCGCTGAATGTCTCGCGCGAATGCTCGGCAAAACGAGCTCGCCGGCTCAACGATTCAACGTCGAGCCAGTCGTAGAGCAGGAATTCGGCAGTTTGGCGAAAGCTCATGCCAACTCGAAATGCGCCAGCGCCGCGCTGGCAATGGGTGCGCCCCACTCTGGCGCGAAGTGTCCCGCCTCCAGCACCTCCAGCGGCGGCGGGCAGCCGCGGATCGTGCGTTGCAACTGGTGCATCGATTCGGCGCCGAGCACAGGGTCTCGCATGCCGATGGCCATGAAACTCTGGCCCTGCCAGCAATCGCGCAGATAGGCGCGGGCCTGCCGGCTCAGTGCCGCGCCGGGCGCATCGTCACCGTCCGGCACCATGTTTGGAAAGGCACGCAGCGCCGCCTTGAATTGCGCCGAAGGAAACGGCGCGTCGTACGCAGCGACTTCAGCCAAGGTCAGTTCCGGTTTGCCGCGCTGCACGAGCCGGCCCACGGCCAGGTCGGACTGCGCGTTCGAGTACGCACGCCACTGGCGAAAGCCTTCCGTCACCTCGCCCGTCCCGAGAGCCGTGTTCATCACGAGC
>JANOLA010000780.1:0-4323 GCA_031419535.1 Burkholderiales bacterium
CCGAAGGCTGGCGCCTTCGGGGTGCGGGAGAGGGTTGGGGTGAGGGTCGGCCAGGTGCAAAATCACGTCGTCAATCTCACTCAATCTTTCGCCCGAGTCGCATTCGCCTTCGCGATCAACAAGCTCAATTCCGCGGCACGCTCCGTCGTCCTATCGAACACGAAGTGCAGCGTCGGCACCGTATGAATCTGCAGCTTCTTGAACAGCCCGTTGCGGATGAAACCCGCGGCCTCGTTCAAGCCCACCTCGCACTCGGCTGGGTCCCCCACCAGCAGCGAAAAGAAGATCTTCGCGTGCGCGTAGTCGGGCGTCACCTCCACGGCGTGGATCGTCACCATGCCCACGCGCGGGTCCTTCAGCTCGCGGATCAGCCCGGCGACGTCGCGCTGGATCTGGTCCGCGATGCGGAAGCTTCGGTTCGGGATGCTTCGTTTGTGTTTCATGTTCGCAGGGCCCCAGGAAAAACAAAACCCGCCTTCCTTTCGGTCGGCGGGGTTTGCGTTTGAAGAAGCAATCCGCCTACAGGGTGCGCGCGACTTCCTTCACCTCGAAGAACTCGAGGGCGTCGCCTTCCTTGATGTCGTTGTAGTTCTTCAGCTTGATGCCGCACTCGAAGCCGGTGGCGACTTCGCGCACGTCGTCCTTCAGGCGCCGCACCGACTCCACTTCGCCGGTGTAGACGACGACGTTCTCGCGCAGCAGGCGGAAGCGCGCGCCGCGCCGCACCAGGCCCGCGGTGACCATCGAGCCGGCCACCGTGCCGATCTTGGAGGCCACGAACACGGTGCGAATTTCCGCCGTGCCGATGGTCTCTTCGCGCTGCTCGGGAGCGAGCATGCCGGTCATCGCCGCCTTCACATCGTCGACCGCGTCGTAGATGATGTTGTAGTAGCGAATGTCGACACCGTTGTTTTCGCCGAGCTTGCGCGCACCGGCGTCGGCGCGCGTGTTGAAGCCGATGATGACGGCCTTGGACGCGATCGCGAGGTTGATGTCGCTCTCGGAAATTCCGCCCACCGCCGCGTGCACGATCTGCACCTTGATTTCGGGCGTGGAGAGTTTCACCAGTGACTGCGCCAGCGCCTCCTGCGAACCCTGCACGTCGGCCTTGACGATCAGCGCCAGCGTCTGGGTTTCGCCCGCGCCCATCTGGTCCATCATCGTCTCCAGCTTCGCGGCCTGGCGCTTCGCGAGCTTCACGTCGCGGTACTTGCCGGAGCGGAACGTCGCGATCTCTCTGGCCCGCCGCTCGTCGGACAAAACCATGAACTCGTCGCCGGCCTGCGGCACTTCAGTCAGGCCTTGAATCTCCACCGGGATCGACGGGCCGGCTTCATTCGCCGCCTTGCCGTTTTCGTCGAGCATCGCCCGCACCCGGCCGTAGGTGGAACCGGCCAGCACCACGTCGCCGCGCTTGAGCGTACCGCTTTGCACGAGGATCGTCGCCACCGGGCCGCGGCCCTTGTCGAGCTTGGCTTCGATCACCAGGCCCTTGGCCGGAGCGTTTCTCGCCGCGCGCAACTCCAGCACTTCGGCCTGCAGCAGCACCTGTTCGAGCAACTGGTCGATGCCCTGGCCGGTCTTGGCCGACACCGGAACGAACGGCGAGTCGCCGCCGAAGTCTTCCGGCACCACCTGTTCCGCGACGAGTTCGGACTTGACGCGCTCCAGGTTCGCCTCGGCCTTGTCGATCTTGTTCATCGCCACCACGATCGGCACCTTCGCCGCCTTGGCGTGGTGGATCGCTTCCTTGGTCTGCGGCATCACGCCGTCGTCGGCCGCGACGACCAGGATCACGATGTCAGTCGCCTTGGCGCCGCGCGCGCGCATCGCGGTGAACGCAGCGTGTCCGGGAGTGTCGAGGAACGTAATCATGCCGCGCGGCGTGTCGACGTGGTACGCGCCGATGTGCTGCGTGATGCCGCCCGCCTCGCCCGCCGCGACGCGCGCGGTGCGAATCTTGTCGAGCAGCGACGTCTTGCCGTGGTCCACGTGGCCCATCACGGTCACGACCGGGGCGCGCGGCAGCTCTTCGTGCGCAACTTCAGCCTCCGCGTCTTCGAGGAAGGCTTCCGGATCGTCGAGCTTGGCAGCCAGCGCCTTGTGGCCCATTTCCTCGACGACGATCATCGCCGTCTCCTGGTCCATCTGCTGGTTGATCGTGACCATCTGGCCGAGCTTCATCATCTGCTTGATGACTTCGGAGGCCTTCACCGACATCTTGTGCGCGAGATCGGCGACGCTGATCGTCTCGGGCACGTGCACTTCCTGCACCACTTGCTCGCTCGGCGCCACATAGCTGGTGGCCGGGCCGTCGTTGCGATCGCCACGGCGACCGGCGCGCGGGGCGCGCCAGCCCGGGCGCCCACCACCGGTGGCGCCGGGCGCGCCACGCGGCTTGAGGGCACGCTTTTTCGCCGCGTCGTCGGCCCAGCTGCTGGAGAGCTTTTCCGACTTGACCGACTTCTTGTCGCCCGGCCGGGCCGTGGTCGCGGCGCCAGGCGCCGCCCCGGTGGTTCCGGCCTTCTTGTGAATCGTGCCCTTGATGCCGTCCTTGCCGGCCTCCGCAGCGACGGGCTTGACCTCTTCAACCTTCTTCGCGGGCACACGTCTGGGCCCCGACATCATGGCGCGGATCGCGACGGCTTCGTCTTCGGCCGCCTTGCGGCGTTTTGTCAGATCGGCCGCGCGCTGCTTCTCTTCGTTCTCGACGTCCGCGGCCTTGATGACGCGCAGCACGGGCTTCACGGGCTCGGCGGGAGCCGGTGCCGGCACGGCTGCGGGAGCGGCCACAGCCGCGGCTGCGGCGCTGGCGGCGGCGGCGGCCTTCTTGCCCCGCGTCGTCTTGGCCGGGACCGCGCTGGCGGTGGTGGTGGTGAGGGCGGCGGCGGCCGCCAATGCCGCGGCGGCAGCGGCGTCGGCAGCGGCTTTCGCGGCGGCGTCACGCTCGGCTTGGGCCGCGGCTTCGCGCTCGCGCTGTTCGGATTCTTCGCGAAGGCGGCGCTGCTCCGCCATGTCTTCTTCCTGGCGACGCAGCAACGCGGCCTCGGCCTGGGCTTCTTGCTCGCGGCGCTCGAGTTCGGCGTCGTCGATCACCGGCGCTGCCGGCTCCGCGGGCGCACCGGCCTCTTCGCGCTTGACGAAGGTGCGCTTGCGCCGCACCTCGACTTGAATCGTGCGCGCCTTACCGCTCGCGTCGGCCTGCTTGATTTCGCTGGTCGACTTGCGTGTCAGCGTGATCTTCTTGCGCTCGACCCCCGCAACCACGCCATGCGTCGAGCGCAGGTGCTCGAGCAGGCGTTCTTTGTCGGCCTCGGTCACGCTCGCGTCCGTCGAAGCCTTGCTCAGGCCGGCTGCCTGCATCTGCTCGAGCAGCGTGACCGCCGAGCGATTGAGCTCGGTGGCGAGTTGGGCGACGGTGGTCGTTGCCATTGTTCAGTCCTTGCTAGGTCGTGCTCGTCTTGCTCGTGAAAGCGGTGGGGTCGTCGTGCATGCGGCAGGCCGGGTCATTGCTCGTTGAACCAGTGCTCGCGCGCCTTCATGATCAGCGCTTTGGCGGTGTCTTCGTCGATCGCCGTGATCTCGATCAGCTCGTCCACCGCCAGGTCGGCGAGGTCATCGCGCTTGTGGATGTTGCCCTCGGCCAGCTTGGCGATCAGTTCCGGCGTCAAGCCTTCGAGGTCGCGCAGGTCCTGCGACACGTCGCCGACGCTCTCTTCCTTGGCGATTTCCATCGTCAGCAGCGCATCCTTGGCACGGGTGCGCAGCTCGTTCACGGTGTCTTCGTCGAAGCTCTCGATCTCGAGCATTTCCTGCATCGGCACGTAGGCCACTTCCTCGAGGCTCGAGAAGCCCTCGGCGATCAGGATGTCGGCGACTTCGACGTCGACGTCGAGTTTGTCGACGAACAGCTTGCGCACCGTGTCGGACTCGCTCGCCTGCTTGGTCGCCGACTCTTCGGCGGTCATGAGGTTGATGCGCCAACCCGTCATCTCGGAGGCCAGACGCACGTTCTGGCCGCCGCGGCCGATCGCGATGGCGAGGTTTTCTTCGTCGACCACCACGTCCATCGCGTGGCGCTCTTCGTCGACGACGATCGACGCCACGTTGGCCGGCGCCAGCGCGCCGATCACGAACTGCGCCGGGTCTTCCGACCACAGCACGATGTCGACGCGCTCGCCGGCCACTTCGTTCGTCACCGCGTTGACGCGCGAACCGCGCACGCCGACGCAGGTGCCGATCGGGTCGACGCGCTTGTCGTGCGACACCACGGCGATCTTGGCGCGCGAGCCGGGGTCGCGGGCGCACGACTTGATCTCGAGC
>JANOLA010000781.1:0-23873 GCA_031419535.1 Burkholderiales bacterium
ACAGCGAACGAGCGATGGTCAGCTGGCGAAGGCGACTGCTCTCGGCCAGACCCATGGCCTGCTGCATGTGCTCGTCGAAGCGACGTAACTCGTCTTCAACCGGGTCCACGTGCGAGTCGCCAGACCGCAGCCAGGATTTCCGCACTTTTTCCGTACCACCAAGAAAAAAGCACCTGGCGTTTCCGCCAAGTGCTTGATCTGACTACCGACTGTCCTTGCGGAAATTTGGTAGGCGCGAATGGACTCGAACCATCGACCCCCACCATGTCAAGGTGGTGCTCTAACCAGCTGAGCTACGCGCCTGCGAAGCCTTGGACTATAGCATCGCCCCGCAGCGTTTTTAGCGCCGTCGGGCGTGACGCACGCCCGCCACCTGGGCCACCTGGCGCAAGGTGGCACCCAACCGGTGCACGTCGGCCACCTCCACCGTGAAGGTCATGTAGGCGGTGCTGCCGCCCGGCCCGCGCACCGACTGGGTGTGCGCGCCGGTGACGTTCATCCGGCCTTTGACAAATACTTCGCTGATGTCGCGCAGCAGGCCGGGCCGATCGGCGGCCTCCACCAAAACATCCACCGGATAGGCGGCGTCCTTGCCGGCCGGCGCGGCGCCCCAGGCCACCGCGATCACCCGCTCGGGCTGCTGCACGGCCATGTGGCGGAAGTTGCTGCAGTGGCTGCGGTGGATGGCCACGCCTTTGCCTCGGGTGACATAACCGCTGATCGCATCCGGCGGCGCCGGCCGGCAGCAGCGTGCCAAGGCCGTCAGCAGTGACTCCACCCCCACCACCAGCACGCCGCCCTTCGAGCCCCGCCCTTCGGCGTGCGGCCGCTTCAGCGCGAGTGCCTCATCGTCGGCGACGCTGGTCTGCGTGGCGGGCCGCAACAAGGTCTCGATGTTGCGAATCGAAAACTCATCCTTGCCGATCACTTCGAACAGAGCATCCGCGTTGCGAAAGCCCAGACGACTCGCCAGGTCGTCGAGCTTGGTGGAGGTCTTGCCTTCGCGCTGAAGCAGCTTTTCCACCTGCTCACGGCCTCGCGCCACCGTGTGGCGTTGCGCCAAAGCGTTGAACCAGGCGCGCGCCTTGGCCTTCGAGCGTGCCGATTTCAGATAGCCCAGTTCGCCGTTGAGCCAGTCCAGCGACGGGCCACCGTCTTTGGCCGCGACCACCTCGACAGTCTGCCCGTTGAGCAGCGCGGTATTGAGCGGCACCATCGAGCCATCGACTCTCGCGCCGCGGCAGCGGTGACCCAGATCGGTGTGCACGGCGTAGGCGAAGTCGATCGGCGTCGCACCGGCGGGCAACTCCACCACGTTCGCCGCAGGCGTAAAGACATAGATCCGGTCCTCCAGCGCGCCGCCGCCCGCGGATTCCTGCCCGACAAAGTCGCGCTCCCAGGCCAGCAGCTGGCGCAGCACGGCCTTGCGCGCTTGCTCCACTTTCGCGCTCAGTTCCGCATCGGCGGCGGCACCCGCATAGCCCTTCGCGCCGGCTTCCTTGTAGGCCCAATGGGCTGCCACGCCGTGCTCGGCCCGTTCATGCATGTCACGCGCGCGGATCTGGATTTCGACGCTGCGCCCCTGGGCTTCACGCACCACGGTGTGCAGCGACTGGTAGCCGTTCGCCTTGGGCTTTGCGATGTAGTCGTCGAACGCGCCGGCCACGCTGGCGTAGCGCTGCTGCACACGCGCCAGCGCGGCATAACAATCGGCAACGCTGGCAACGATCACGCGCACCGCCCTCACATCCAGCACCGCGTCGAAGGCCAGCCCCTTGCCCTGCATCTTTTTCCAGATGCTGTACAAGTGCTTGGGCCGGCCCGTGACGTCGGCGCGCACGCCGTGTCGGGCCAGGTCGGCCTGCAGGCCCGCGCGGAACGCCTCGACCTCGTGCTCGCGCTCGATGCGCTTTTGCTCGAGCAATCGAGACACGGTGTGGTATGCGTCGGGCTCGAGAAAGCGAAACGACAGGTCCTCGATTTCCCACTTCAATTCCCAAATGCCCAGCCGGTTCGCGAGCGGCGCGAACACCTGCAGCGACTCGGCCGCCAGCGCCCGCGGGCAGGGCCGTTTGCTGGCGGCGAAGTAGCGCAGCGTTATCAATCGAGACGCCAGACGCAGCAGCACGACGCGCAGATCGCGCGAAAACGCGAGCAGCATTTTGCGCACGCGTTCGGTTTGCAGCATGCGGCGCTCGGCCTCGACCTTTGCGTCGCGGGCGGAGCGCAAGATCAGCACGAGCTTTCGCGTATGCCCGACGAGCGAGCCGAAGGTCTCGCCGAAGGTCCGGCCGATTGCTTCTTCCGGCTTGCTCAGGTGGTCGGCGGCGTAGGTCAGGTAGACGGTCGCGCGCAGTGCCGGGGAAGCGCCGATGCCCTGCAGAATGTCCGCCACCGCGTCTGCGTGGGCGGTCGTGTCTTCACCGCTCTCCAGCAGGTGGCCCCGCAGCAGCGGTTCCGCGAACGTGCGCGCGCGCTGCATGATCGTGCGATCGTCGGCATCGCCGTGCCCAGCTGCTTCGCTGAGCTGGACGATCGGGGCGACCGGCGCGAACTGGCGGTCCACCTCGGCCCGCGTGCCGCCGAGCGCACCCGTCTTCATGGCGACAGCAAGAACCCTTTGACGGCTTCCACCTGATCGGCGGCCACCAGCGTCGGCGCGTGGCCCACGCCTTCGAACTCGCGCAGCAGCGCCTTCGGCCCACGCTGCGTCATCGCCTGCGCCGTCTCGCGGCTCAGCAGGTCCGAGTCCGCACCGCGCAGCAGCAGCGTTGGGCAGTGGATGGCGTCATAGCTGCGCCACAGCTGCGCCTGCGCTGCCTCGGCGGCCTCTGGCGTCACGGAGCGAAACGGCAGCGCGATGTTCGGGTCATAGTGCGGCTTGAAGCCTGCGCCGTCGGTGCGCAGCATCGGGCGCGTCAGCTCCAGCCACTGAGTCTCGGTGTGCGGGCCGAAGCCTTTGGAGATGCTCAGCATGTAGGCGGCCGCCGCTTCCACGTTGTCCCAGCGCAGGGGCAGCCCGAGGTAGGCGCCGATGCGCTGCAGCGCCTGCACCTGAATCGTCGGGCCGACGTCATTGAGCACCAAACGCCGAATCGGCGAATGGGCGAGCGATCCGACGCCGAGGCCGATCAGCCCGCCGAGCGACGTGCCCACCCAATGCACCGTCTCGGCGTTCAGGCGTGCCAGCAGCGTCACCATGTCGGCGACGTAGGACACGATCTGGTAGCCCATCGGGTCGGCCAGCCAGCCAGATTGCCCGCGCCCCACGACATCAGGGCAGACCACGCGGTAGTGCTGACACATGGCGCGAGCCAGGGTGTCGAAGTCGCGCCCCTGGCGTGTCAGGCCGTGCACGCAGACCAGCACCTTCGGGTTCGCCGCATCGCCCCATTCCCAGTAGGCCAGCCGGTGCAGGCCGCGCGTGTCGAGGCATTGAACGTGGTGCAGGCGCGGTTCGGTCATGTGTGGTCGCTGAAGTGTGCGGCGGCTCTCGGATAATCGATGCTAAGCCAACCAATCGTCGAGGACTCGAATGCTCAAGGGAAAAACCGCGCTCGTCACAGGATCGACCAGCGGCATCGGGCTGGGCATCGCCTGCCGGCTCGCCGCACAAGGCGCGAACATCGTGCTCAATGGCTTCGGCGACGTTGCCGGGGCGCAGAGAGCGATCGGCGAGCTCGGGGCGCTCCACAGCTACCACGACGCCGACATGCGCCAGCCGGCACAGATCGAGGCGCTGCTGGCCCATGCGGCGCGCGAATTCGGGGCCGTCGACATCCTCGTCAACAACGCCGGCATCCAGCATGTGTCGAGCGTCGAAGACTTCCCGACCGAGCGCTGGGACGCGATCATTGCGATCAACCTGTCATCCGCGTTTCACACGACGCGCCTGGCCTTGCCGGCAATGAAGGCGCGGCGCTGGGGCCGGGTGATCAACGTCGCGTCGACCCACGGCCTGGTCGCATCGGCGCAAAAATCAGCCTATGTGGCGGCGAAGCACGGCATCGTCGGCTTTACCAAGGCGGTCGCGCTGGAAGCCGCGACGACCGGGGTCACCGTCAATGCCATCTGCCCGGGCTGGGTGCTGACCCCTCTGGTGCAGAAGCAGGTCGACGCACGCGCCGCCAAAGACGGCGTCGACGACGCCCAAGCCAAGCGCCTGCTGCTTGCCGAAAAACAGCCGTCATTGCAGTTCACGACGCCGCAGCAACTGGGCGACCTGGCGGTATTCATGTGCTCGCCCGCGGCCGACAACGTGAACGGCGTGGCCTGGGCGGTCGACGGCGGCTGGACCGCGCAGTAGCTCGCCCCCTGCCTGCGCGCCGGTGACATGCGTCACGGAAAGACTTGTAACGGTGGGTCAGAAGCCCTCAATACACCTTACAAACCTGTCGAGAATGTCGCTGTTACATTTTCGGAGCGCTTCCCATGTCGACATCGCCAACCCCCCGCGCGGACCGCATCGTCGTCGTCGATGACGACGCACGCATTCGGGACCTGCTGCGCCGGTACCTGACCCAGGAAGGCTTCGAAGTCCTGCTCGCGGAAGATTCCAAGGCGCTGAACCGCGTGCTGACGCGCGAGACCGTGAACCTGATCGTGCTCGACCTGATGCTTCCAGGCGAAGACGGCTTGTCGATCTGCCGGCGCCTGCGCGCAGCGAACGACTTGACGCCGATCATCATGCTCACCGCCAAGGTGGAAGATGTGGACCGCATCGTCGGCCTCGAAGTCGGCGCCGACGACTACCTGCCCAAACCCTTCAATCCGCGCGAACTTCTGGCCCGCATTCACGCCGTGCTGCGGCGTCGCCCAACACTGGAAGCGCCTGGGGCGCCGGCCAAAGACGCGCAAAACGTGACGTTCGGGCCCTTCGAGTTCGACCTCACCCTGCGCCGCCTGTCCAAGGACGGCGAACAAATTCCGCTGACGACTGGCGAGTTCTCGATGCTCAAGGCGCTGGTTCGCCACCCGCGCCAGCCGCTGTCTCGCGACAAGCTGGCGCAGCTCGCGCGCGGCCGCGAGTTCGAGCCTTTCGACCGCAGCCTGGACGTGCAGATCTCGCGCCTGCGCAAGATGATCGAGCCCGACCCGACCCAGCCGCGCTACATCCAGACCGTCTGGGGCGTGGGCTACGTGTTCGTGCCCGATGGCGCGTCTTGAGGTCCGGACAGCCCCGTCACCGTCACTGCTGCTTCGTCGCACAATGCGTGAAATCCGCGCGGGTTGAATGCCCAGCGCAACTTCCATGCTCGCCATCGCCGCCGCACCCGGCGGCCTTCAGACCATGACGAAGAAGCTCGTCGCGCTGAGCCTGTTCTGGCGCACGTTCTTCCTGTTGGCACTGCTGTTGGCCGGCGGCGTCTTCGCCTGGGTCCAGACTTTCCGGGCGCTCGAGTTCGAGCCGCGCGCGGTCCAGGCCGCGCAGCAGATCGCCAGCCTCGTGAACCTGGCACGCGCCGCGCTGCGCGCCAGCGACGGCATCAACCGGGTCGCCGTCGTCAAGAGCATGGCGAATCAAAAGTCGGTCCGGCTCGCGCCGCGCGAGCCCAACGATCAATGGGTGCCCTATGAGATCGACCGCTTCACCATCGCCATCGGCCAGGGCTTGCGCTCGCAGCTCGGGCCCGACACGCTGGTCGCCAGTTCGGTGAATGGCGTGCCCGGCCTGTGGGTCGGGTTTTCCATCGAAACCGACCCGTATTGGCTGCAGACCGACAAGTCCAGCGTCGCGCCGATCGCTGCGAGCACCTTGTCTCTGTGGGTCGGCATCGCGCTGCTCGCAACGATCTTCGGCTCGGCGATGATCGCGCGCCTGATCAACCAGCCGCTGCGCGATTTGTCGTTTGCCGCGAGCCGAATCCGCGAAGGCGAATTCGATTCGCGCCTGGACGAGACCACGCTGACGAGCGAGATTCGCCAGGTCAACATGGGCTTCAATCGCATGGCGCGCGAGTTAGCCAAGGTGGAGGCCGACCGCGCCGTGATGCTCGCCGGAATTTCCCACGACCTGCGCACCCCGCTCGCACGGCTGCGGCTGGAAACGGAGATGAGCGTCCAGGACGAAGAAGCCAAACGCAATATGGCGCTGGACATCGACCAGCTCGACGCCATCATCGACAAGTTCATGGACTACGCCCGGCCTGGCGAAGTGCGCCTCGTGCCGGTGGACCTCGGGGGCCTGGTCGACCGCGAAATGGCGGCGTTTCGCGACCCCACGCAAATCCAGATCGGATCGCGCGTGCCCAGCGACGCCAGGGTCATGGCCGATGGCATCGAGCTCGGCCGGGTCTTGCAAAACCTGTTCGAAAACGCGCGCCGCTATGGCCGCAGCGCCAGCACCGGCATCGCTCGCGTGCTCGTGAGCTGCGCGCGCACGGGGCCGTGGGTGATTCTCAGCGTGCGAGATTTCGGCGAAGGTGTCGACCCGGCCAAACTCGGCCAGCTCGCCACACCGTTCTTCCGCGGCGACACCGCCCGCACCGCAGCCACCGGCGCCGGCCTGGGGCTGGCGATCGTCGACAAGGCGATCCAGCGCATGGGCGGCACTTTGGAGCTGAGCAATGCCGATGACGGTGGCCTGCTCGTCGTGATGCGCTTGAAGCGCGCTGACTGATCGGCTGACTGATCGGCGCTTGAGGCTCGGGAAGGTTCAGGCCGGATTCAGGCCCGAATCAGGTCCGATTCATGCCCGAATCAGCAGGCACACCGCGCTCGCTTCGATCGCCTCGCCGCGACCCACTTCCCCCAGCCCCTCGGCGGTCTTCGCCTTCACGCTGACCTGCGCCACTTCGACGAGCAGCGCTTGCGCCAGGCGCTGGCGCATCGCCGCGATGTGCGGCGCCATGCGCGGCGCCTGCGCGATCACCGTGCTGTCGACATTGCCGATCTGCCAGCCCTCGGCGCGCACGCGCCGTGCCGCTTCGGCGAGCAATGCCAGCGAGTCGGCACCCTTGAATTGCGGATCGGTGTCCGGAAAGTGGCGGCCGATGTCGCCCATCGAAGCGGCGCCGAACAGCGCGTCGGTGATGGCGTGGCACAGCGCGTCGGCGTCGGAGTGGCCGAGCAAACCATGCGTATGGGCAATCACGACCCCGCCCAGCACCAAAGGCCGGTCTTTGACCAGGACGTGAGTGTCCCAGCCTTGGCCGACGCGCATTGCAGGAAGTGTCATCGTGGTTCCTCGGGCAGGTCGGCGAGCTCGTGTGCGGGGGCTGCGTGACACTGCCGCGCTCAGCAAACGCTCAGCGAGTTCCAAGTCCTCGGGCCAGGTGAGCTTGATGTTCTCCACCGAGCCTCGCACCAACCTCGGCGCGAAGCCCGCCGCTTCGACGGCACTCGCTTCGTCGGTCACCGCTGCGGGGCACGCAGCGAGTGCATCGCGCAGCATGCCAAGCCGAAACATCTGCGGCGTTTGCGCAGCCCACTTGTCGCTTCGTGACAAGGTTACCGCGACACGCCCGGCACTCTCCTGCTTCAAGGTGTCGGCCACGGGCATCGCGAGCAGGCCGCCCACCGCGTCATCGAGACACGCGTCGATCAAGCGATCCACCCACTCGGGCCGCAGCAGGCAGCGCGCGGCGTCGTGCACCAGCACCCAATCGAGATCGCGCGCACCACGTGCCATCAACTCCTGCAAGCCGTTGCCGACGCTGGAAGCACGCGTCGCACCCCCGCAGCGTGCCACCCATCCCTTGAATTCCGGGCAATGCGTCGCGAACATGGCGTCGCCCGCGCTCAGCACGACCAGGGTTGCCGTCAAGCGCCGCACCTGCGCGAGCGCGCGCAAGGTGTGGCCCACCGCGCTGCACCCCGCCAGTCGGGCGTATTGTTTGGGTGCCGACTGGCCGGCTCGCTCGCCGACCCCCGCGCACGGCACCAGCGCGAACAAGCGTGCGGCGCTTGCATCGACTTCGGAATCTTCTGTGGGCGGGGCCAGGGGCATCGAGGCGCGAATTCTATAATTCCGCGCCGATTCGCCCCGGGATGATGCTCCGCAGGGCGAGTTTGCTTTTGTGGCGCCCTTTGTGACGTCCCTTCTCGGTTCTCTTCTCGCCTCGCTTCACACCCGCATGCAACTCCCGCGACTTGCGCCCGGCAAGCGGTTCAACCTCCCGCGCCCCTGTGGCTCCGCCGACGCGCTGTTGCTCGCGCGTTTCGCCAAGATGCGCAAGGCCGACGCGTCCATGTCGGTCATCGTTTGCGCCGAGCCCGCCGATACGCAACGCCTCGAAGCCGAACTTCCGTTCTTCGCCCCGGAGCTTCGCGTGGCCGTGTTTCCCGACTGGGAAACGCTGCCCTACGACAATTTTTCGCCGCACCAGGACCTGATCTCGGAGCGCCTGGCCACGCTGTGGCGAATTCGCCAAGGCGATGTCGACGTGGTGCTGCTACCCGCGTCCACGGCCCTCGTGCGCCTGGCGCCGCCAAGTTTCATGGCGGGGTACACCTTTCATTTCAAACAGAAACAGCGCCTTGACGCAGCCGCGCTGAAGGCGCAGCTCACATTGGCCGGCTACACGCATGTGAGCCAGGTCGTGTCGCCCGGTGAATACGCGGTGCGTGGCGGGCTGATCGACCTGTTCCCGATGGGCTCGAGCGTGCCCTACCGGGTCGACTTGTTCGGCGACGAGATCGATTCGATCCGCACCTTCGACCCCGACACGCAACGCAGCCTCTACCCGGTGCCCGAAGTTCGCCTGCTGCCCGGCCGCGAATTCCCGATGGACGAACCGGCGCGCAACGCATTTCGCGGGCGCTGGCGCGAACGCCTGGAAGGCGACCCGAGCAAGGCACGCATCTACAAGGACATCGGCGTCGGCATCGCGAGCGCCGGCATCGAGTACTACCTGCCCCTGTTCTTTTCGGCCACTGCGACGTTTTTCGACTACCTGGCGCCGTCCAGCGCGATCGTCTTGCACGGCGAAATCGACGCGGCGCTGAACCGCTTCTGGGTCGACACGCGCGAGCGCCACAAATTCCTCCAGGCCGACCGCGAGCGCCCGGTGCTGCCGCCGGAAGACATCTTCCTCAAGCCCGAAGCCTGGTTTGCACTGGCGGGTGGGTTCGCGACCCTCGCGGTACGCGGCGTGGCGCGTGGTGCCTCGGACAAGAACCCTAGCGTCGCGCCCGGTGCCAACGACAGCGCCGATGACAGCGCCGACGGCATCTGGGCGAAACCCCTGCCCGATCTGAGCGTCGACCGCGGCGCGCCCGAACCATTGAAGCGACTCCAGGCGCACTTGAGCGCCACACGCCACCGGGTGCTGATCGTCGCTGAAAGCACCGGCCGGCGCGAAACGCTTTTGGAACTGCTGCGTGACAACCGACTCGAGCCGCCGAGCGTCGGCTCGCTCGCGGAGTTTCTGGCCGGCACCGAGCACTTCGCGATCGGCGTCGCACCGCTGGCGGAAGGTTTCTTCTGGGATGAGCCCGCCACCGGCACCTCGCTCGAATTCATCACCGAGACCGAGCTGTTCGCGAACCGCCCCGCGGCGCGGCGCAGGCGCAAGCAAGAACAGGTCAGCGACGTCAACGCGCTGATCAAGGACCTGTCGGAACTCAAGGTCGGCGACCCCGTCGTTCACGTCAACCACGGCATCGGCCGCTACGTCGGGCTGAAAAACATCGTGCTCGGCGACGACGGCGAGGCCAGCGAGTTCCTGCACCTCGAGTACGCCGACAAGGCCGTGCTCTATGTACCGGTCGCGCAGTTGCACCTGATCGCGCGCTACACGGGGGTCAGCGCGGAAGAGGCACCGCTGCACAGGCTCGGCTCGGGCCAATGGGAAAAGGCCAAGCGCAAGGCTGCCGAACAGGTGCGCGACACCGCCGCCGAATTGCTGAACCTGTATGCGCGGCGCTCGGCACGCGAAGGCCATGCCTTCCGTTTCATGCCGCATGACTACGAAGCCTTCGCGGCGAGTTTCGGCTTCGAAGAAACCGCCGATCAGACCGCGGCGATTCACGCCGTGATTCAAGACATGGTCTCACCCAAGCCGATGGACCGGCTGGTGTGCGGTGACGTGGGCTTCGGCAAAACCGAAGTCGCGCTGCGCGCCGCGTTCGTCGCCGTGACGGGTGGCAAACAGGTCGCGATCCTCGCGCCGACGACGCTGCTCGCGGAACAACACTTTCAGAACATCTCAGACCGCTTCGGCAAGTGGCCGGTCAAGGTGGCCGAACTGTCGCGCTTTCGTTCCGCCAAAGAGATCAAGGTCGCGTTAGAGGGCATGGCCGACGGCACGATCGACATCGTCGTCGGCACCCACAAGCTGCTCAGCCAGGACATCCACTTCAAGCGCCTCGGCCTGCTCGTGATCGACGAGGAACACCGCTTCGGCGTGCGCCACAAAGAGGCGATCAAGGCGATGCGCGCCGAGGTCGACGTGCTCACGCTCACCGCGACGCCGATTCCGCGCACTCTGGGCATGGCGCTCGAAGGCCTGCGCGACCTGTCGGTGATCGCCACCGCCCCGCAGCGGCGCCAGGCGATACAGACCTTCGTTCGCAACGAAGGCAGCAGCGTGATCCGCGAAGCCGTGATGCGCGAACTCAAGCGCGGTGGGCAAATCTACTTCCTGCACAACGAGGTCGAGACGATCCAGGCGCGCCACGACAAGCTTGCCGAGCTGCTGCCCGAAGCGCGCATCGCCATCGCCCACGGCCAGCTGCCCGAGCGCGAGCTGGAGCGGGTGATGCGCGACTTCGTCGCGCAGCGCCACAACCTGCTGCTGTGCTCGACGATCATCGAAACCGGCATCGATGTGCCGAGCGCCAACACCATCGTCATCAGCCGTGCCGACAAGTTCGGCCTCGCGCAACTGCACCAGCTGCGCGGCCGCGTCGGGCGTTCGCACCACCAGGCCTACGCCTACCTGCTCGTGCCCGACATCGAGGGCCTGCCGCGCGGCGCGGCGCAACGCCTCGATGCGATCCAGGCAATGGAAGAGCTCGGCTCGGGCTTCTACCTCGCGATGCACGACCTGGAAATCCGCGGCGCCGGCGAGGTACTCGGCGAAAAACAGAGCGGCAACATGATGGAAGTGGGCTTCCAGCTCTACAACGACATGCTCTCCGAGGCGGTGCGTTCGCTGAGGGCAGGTCGCGAACCCGACCTGCTCTCGCCCCTTTCAGCCACCACAGAGATCAACCTGCACGCCCCGGCCCTGCTGCCCGACAGCTACTGCGGCGACGTGCACACGCGCCTCAACCTCTACAAGCGCCTGGCCACGGTCGATAAGCCCGAGCAGATCGACGCACTGTTGGAAGAAATCACCGACCGCTTCGGCAAGCTGCCGGCGCAAGGCCAGACGCTGTTCGACGTGCACCGCCTGCGCGTGCTCGCCAAGCCCTACGGCGTGAGCAAGATCGACGCGGCGGCGAAGCTGATGGTCATCAGCTTCCGGGAAGGTGCGCCGGTGGATGCGCAGCGCATCATCGAACTCGTGCAGAAGAACCGCCACATCAAACTCGCGGGCAATCACAAGCTGCGCATCGAGCGCGACACGCCGTCGCCGAAGGACCGGGTGCAGGCGATTCGCGAGGTGCTGCGCTCGCTCGGGGCGCCAGCCTTGGTTCCGGCGTGACGAGCGGCCAAGCCTCCAGCACCGCTGGGGCTTGTCGCTGATGTTCTTCATGGCGGAAGAATCAGCTTGCGTTGCGTCGGAAACAGGCTCCAGCCATAGCGTTGCTGCACAAAGCCCCACAGGCCCTGCTTGAAGCGAATCGTGACGACGATGGCGAGCAGCCCCAGCCCCAACAGGTACCAGGTGCCGTAGTCGCTGAAGAACTTGTTCAACGCCCAGAAAATCAGCGCGCCGACGATCGGACCTTCGATGCGGCCGATTCCGCCGATCACGACCATGAAGATGGCGAACGCGGTCCAGTTGACGCTGAACGCCGCATCCGGGCTGTTGCGCAGGTTGCCCAGGAAATACAGCGCGCCGGCCAGGCCGCAGCCGAACGCCGCGACGACGTAGACCGCGAGTTTCATCGATCCGACCGCGATCCCTTGCGACTCGGCGGCGACTTCGTTGTCGCGAATCGCCAGCAGCGCCAGGCCACGCTTGCTGCGCAGGAATAGGTACACGAGCGCGATCGAGGCGACGACGCACAGCAGCGCCATCCAGTAGGTGGCGTTTTCGCGCGTCGCCTTCTCGATCCCGCGCAGCGCCGTCAAGCTGGTTCCGGAGCCGCCCCCCACCGCCGCAACATTCGCGAAGCTGAGGCGAAACACCTCGGCGATGACCCAGGTGCCGATCGCGAAATAGCCGCCCTGCAAGCGAAACGCAACGTAGGACACCGGCACCGCGATCAGCGCCGCGGCCAAAGCGCCGAGCGGCACGGCAAGGAACGGGTTCACGCCGGCAAAGTTGCCGAGCATCAGCATCACATAGCCGCCGAAGCCGAAGAAAGCCTGCTGGCCGATCGACACCATTCCGCCATAACCGGCGAGCAGGTTCCACATCATCGCGAAGATGAAATAGCAGGCGATCTCG
Organism: Burkholderiales bacterium; assembly: GCA_031419535.1. Lineage (GTDB taxonomy): Bacteria > Pseudomonadota > Gammaproteobacteria > Burkholderiales > Burkholderiaceae_C > JAEMQF01. The sequence goes on from JANOLA010000781.1 coordinate 12,504, forward strand.
ACGAATTCCCGCATCCACGCCGAGCGGTTGGCCTCAGGCGCCCAGATTGGCAGGCTTGCCGCCAGCAGCACGAGCGCGAGGCTGATTCGCAGCGCGATCCTGCTGCCGCGTGTGCTGCGCTCGACTTGCACCGCCATGCTCAGCCCCTCGTCTTCGGAAACAAGCCCTGCGGCCGCACGACCAGAATCACCAGGAACACGATGTGGCCGGCCCAGATGCCCCAACCAGGATCGATGCGAAACCCGATCTGCTGCGTGATGCCCAAAAGCAGCGCGCCGACCAGCGTTCCCCAGAAAGAACCCATGCCGCCGATGATCACCGCTTCGAACGCGAACAGCAGCAGCAGCGGGCCGTCGGCCGGCGACACCGTCGTGCGCATGCCTTGCAGCACGCCGGCCACGGCGATCAGCACGAAGGCAATGCCCGTGGCGAGAGCGTAGACCTGGTTCGAGTTCAGGCCCATCAGCTCGGCGATTTCCTTGTCGTCCGAGACGGCGCGGAACGACCTTCCGAGCGCCGTGGAATTGAACAGCCATTGCAATCCTGCCGTGGCCGCGAGCGCAATGCCGAAGATCAGCAGCGGCAACACACCGATGGCCATGCCTCCCGGCAAGGCGAGGCTTTGCGTGTTCAAGCCTTCTGTTTCGATTGAGCGCGGGTCGGCCGAGAACACCTCCAGCAACAGGTTCTGGATCACGATCGACAGACCGAAGGTCACGACCAGCGAAGGCAAGGGATCCTTGCCCAAGGTGCCGTTCAGCACATGGCGTTGCAGCGCATAGCCGAAGGCGAACGCGAGCGGCAGCAAGGCCAGTGCCACGGCAGTGGCCGCTGCCCCGGTGAGCGCGATTCCGGCAATCGCGGCGAACGCGCCGAGGATGATGAAATCGCCCTGCGCCGTGTTCGTCAGGCGCATCACGCCGAACATCAGCGATTGGCCGAGCGCAAACAGGCAGTACAGGCCGCCGAGCAGTGCGCCTTGGATGAGGATCTCGACCATACCTCGACTTTGCCCGCGCTTGGATTCAAACGCCGAAGTAAGCGCGCGAGATTTGCTCGCGAGTCAGGTCGCCCGAGTTGCCTTGCAGCGAGACCCGGCCTTCCTGAAAACAGTAGACGCGCTGCGCGACACGCGTCGCGAGTGTGATGTCTTGTTCGACGATCACCAGCGTCATGCCTTCGGCACAAATTGCCGGCAGCGCGTCGTAGATTTCCTTGATGACGATCGGCGCCAGGCCCAGGCTCAATTCGTCGCACAGCAACAGCGTCGGGTTGCTCATCAGCGCGCGGCCGATCGCCACCATTTGCTGCTGGCCGCCCGACAGTTCAGTTCCCGGGTTGGCGCACTTCTCCGCGAGGATCGGAAATAGCTTGTACAGACGATCCAGGTTCCACGGCCCGGCGCGCTTGGCACTCGCGCCCATCAGCAGGTTCTCTTGCACCGACAGGCTGGGAAACAAGCGCCGGCCTTCAGGAATGAGCGCGATGCCGCGCTTCACAATCTCGCCGGGAGGCAGCGCGCCGATGGGCTCGCCCTTGAAGCGGATCTGCCGCGGCTCGGCCTTCACCAAGCCCACCACCGACTTCATGAAGGTACTCTTGCCGGCGCCGTTGGCGCCGATGATCGCGACGATTTCGCCCTCAACCAAATCGAAGTCGATGCCGAACAAGGCCTGCGCATCGCCGTAGAACGCCGTCAGGCCTTGCGTTTGGAGCAAGGGTGCGGTCATCGGATCAGACCTCCATGCCCATGTAGACGCGCTTCACTTCCGCGTCGTCCATCACCGCGCGCGGTTCTCCTTCGGCGAGTTTTTGGCCGAAGTTGATGACCAACAGGCGGTCGGCGATCGCGAGCAGCGCATGCACCACATGCTCAATCCAGATCATCGTCACGCCCTGTGCCTTGATGCGTTTGAGTTCGTCAACGAGCACGGCGGCTTCGTGTTCTGTCAGGCCGCCGGCAATCTCATCGAGCAGCAGCAGCTTCGGCCGCGTCGCGAGCGCGCGTGCCAGCTCCAGGCGTTTGCGATTCAGCAGCGTCAAGCCGCCCGCAGGCCGGTTCGCGTCTTTCAGAAGGCCGGTGGCCTTCAGCACCTCGAACGCGGTCTCCCAGGCCTCGGATTCATGCTGCTGAGCGCCGAAACTCGCCGCGGTGACGAGGTTTTCAAACACCGTCATGTTGCCGAACGGTTGTGGCACCTGATAGCTGCGCCCGATTCCGGCGCGGCAGCGCTGGTGCGGTTTGAGCGGCGAGATGTCGCGCCCCTCATATTCCACCGTGCCGGCGTCGCAGCGCACGTCACCCGAGACCAGGTTGAACAGTGTCGTTTTGCCTGCGCCGTTGGGGCCGAGGATGCCGAGCGTCTCGCCCGCGTTCACCGCGAGCGAGATGGCGTCGATCACTTTCAGCGCAGCGTAGGACTTGGAAACGCCGCGCAGCGCGAGCAAAGGCAAGGCATCAGTCGATCAACCTGATCGCTCCGCCAGTGGGAATGTTCTTCGCCGCCTCGTTGTTCACGATGCTCAACTCGACCTTGTACTTGGTCCCCTTGTTCCACTGGCCGAGCACGAGCGGCGTCTTGCTGACATTCTTGAACGGCCCCTGGCCGCCCCATTTGACCGCGCCGACCACCGTATTCATCGACGTCGCCGCCACCGCGTCGCGAACGTCTTTGGCGGCCAGGCTCTTGCTGCGCTTGAGCACATCGGCTGCGACTTCGAACAGCGCATGCGCAAAGCCGATTGGCTGGGTCCACTGCTTCTTCGTGCCGGTTTCATACGAATCGGCGAGGGCCTTCGCGCTCTGTTTGGTCAGCGACGACGTGAACGGGTGCGACGGGCTCCACCACACTTCCGTCGTCAAGCCGTAGCCGAGCTCGCCCAAGGCCTCGATCGCGCCCGGGAACAGCAGCGCCTTGCCCAGCGTGATGACCTTGGGCTTGAAGCCCTGCTGCTTAGCCTGCACGAGGAAAGTCTTGGCGTCAGGCGGAATCACAACGCCGGTGACGATTTCCACGCCGTCCTTCTTGAACGCCGCGATCTGCGCCGAGAAATCCTGCGTGCCGTTCTGGAAGCGCCCCGGGTCGGTGAGCGTGAAGCCCATCGCCGAGAGCGGCTTCGGGAAGCCGAGTTCCTTGTCGCCCCAGGCGTTGCCGTCACCGTCGTTCGGGAACAGGCCGCCGACCTTTTTGTTGGTCTGCACGCTCTTCCACGCGTTCGTGAAATTGCCGATCACGTCTTCCAGGCCCCAGAAGAAGTGGTAGGTCCAATTGAAGCCCTTCGCCGGATCGCCCTTGCGGCCGAAGAACCAGGGCTGCCACGGCACGACGGAGCTGATGCAGGGAATTTCGTTGAGCTCACACGCGTCGCTCACCGGATTCGAGGTCTCGGGTGTCCCGGCGGTGAGGACCAGCGAAACCTTGTCTTTCAGGATCAAGTCGTTCGCCACTTCACCGGCGCGGTTCGGGTTCGACTGGCTGTCTTTCAGCAGGATCTGCACGTCGTACTTCTTGCCGCCGATCGTGAGCCCATCCTTGAACGCCGCCTTCATTTGGTCGATGACCCACTTGTCGGCTTCGCCGAACGGCGCCAGCGGCCCGGTCTGTGGCGAGACATAGCCGATCTTCAAGGTGTCGGCGGCCCAGAGCTGCGGCGTGGCGGAAGTGGCGGCGAGCGCGGCTGTGCTCTGCACGAAGTCGCGGCGGGAAATGGTCATGGTCTGTCTCCTTTGTCGTGGGGTGGGAAGGTCTTGCAAAGCGTCAGTCGGGTCGCGTGCCGTCGAACGCGCGTTGCAGCAACTCGCGGATCGCGCTGCGTTCGAGCGGCCTGGGGTTGGGGTACTGATTTTGTACTGCCAGGTCTGCCGCACGGTCCAGGTCGTCGGCGCGCATGCCGATGTCGCGCAGCGCCGGCGGTGCGCCATGGCGCTTGGCGAGATCGAACACGCCCGCGGCGGCGCTTGGCGCACCCAGCGCCCGGGCGATGCGCTGCATCGCCGGCGCCGCATGCGTCGCGTTGTAGGCCAACGCATGCGGCAGGACCACGGTGTGCACTTCGGCGTGCGGCAGATTGAAGCTGCCACCGAGCGTGTGGCACAGCTTGTGGTGCAGGCCCATCGCCACGGCTCCGAGCACCGTGCCACACAGCCAGGCGCCGTAGAGTGCGTCGCTGCGTCCTTGCAGATTCTGGGTGTCGGCACTCAGCACCGGCAGCGCCGCGGCGATGGCGCGAATGCCCTCTTCGGCCATCATCCCGACGATGGGGTTGCCGTCGTGCGCGTACAGGCCTTCCGCGGCGTGCGCGATCGCGTTCATGCCACTCGTCACCGTCATGCCGATCGGCAGCGTCAGCGTGAGTTCGGGGTCGTAGATCACTGTCTTGGGAAGCACGCGCGCATCGCGCCCGGTCTTCTTCACGCCGCCTTCGGTGAGGCCGTAGATCGACGTCATTTCGCTGCCAGCGTAAGTGGTCGGGATCGCGACGATGGGCAGGCCGCAGTCGAGCGCGATCGCCTTGCCAAGACCTGTCGTCGACCCGCCGCCGATCGCGACCGCGCAATCGGCGCTGAGGCGCCGCGCTTCCTCACGCGCCTCGCGCGCCGCTTCGATCGGCACATGCATCGCGGCTTTGGCGAACACGCCGGCCGCACGCGCTCCCAGCATTTCGGCGACACGCCGTGCCGAATCCGCCTGTTCCGGTGTGGACAGCACCAGCGCACGTTGGGCGCCCAGCAGATCGAGCTCGCGTCCGAGATGAGCCAGCGAGCCCGGGCCGAACACGACGCGCGACGCATGGGCGGTGTAGATGAACGGAATCATGCGGCGGGACGATGCTGCGCTTTGGGCATGCGCATCAAGCGAATTCGTGGCACGCGAATGGCGCCCACCTCAGCGCGGATACCACGGTGGAATCTGTGCGTCGACGTTGACCCACACGCTCTTCACCTGCGTGTATTCGCGCATCGCATCAAACCCCATCTCGCGGCCGTAGCCGCTTTGGCCCACGCCGCCGAATGGCGAGCCCGGGTTCACGCGCTTGTAGCTGTTGATCCACACCATGCCGGCGTGCAGGTCGCGCGCGACGCGGTGCGCACGCTGCAGATTCGACGTCCACAGGCCGCTGCCCAGGCCGTAGTCGGTGCTGTTGGCGATTTGCAGCGCCTGCGCTTCGTCTTTGAACGTCAGCACCGTGAGGAAGGGACCGAACACTTCTTCTTGCGCCACCCGATCGGTGTGCGACTTCACCTTGACGATCGTCGGCTCGACATAGCAGCCCCGGGCCAGCTCAGGCGCGGCAGGCGCCTTGCCGCCGCACAACACTTCACCGCCCTGCTCGCGCGCAACCGCAACATAAGCGAGAACGCGGTCGCGATGCATCGCGCTCGTCAACGGGCCCATCTCCGTCTTCGGATCCATGGGATTGCCCAAGCGAATCGATTTCGCCAACGCGGTGAACTTGTCCAAAAATTCATCGGTAATGCGCTCGTGCAGCATCAACCGCGAACCGGCGATGCACGCCTGGCCCTGGTTGTGAAAGATCGCCCAGGCGCTGCCGTTCACCGCGGCGATCAGATTCGCATCGTCGAACACGATGTTCGCGCCCTTGCCACCGAGTTCGAGCTGCACCTTCTTCAAGTTGCCGGAACTGGCTTGCACGATGCGCCGCCCGGTGGCGGTGCTGCCGGTGAACGCGATCTTCGCGATGCCCGAGTGTTCGGCAATGTATTGGCCGGCCACACTGCCCAGCCCCGGAACGATGTTGACGACGCCATCGGGCAGCCCCGCTTCGCTCATCAGCTCGGCGATGCGCAGCGTCGACAGCGGTGTGATCTCCGCTGGTTTGAGAACGATGCAATTGCCCGCGGCCAATGCAGGCGCCATCTTCCAGCTCGTGAACATCAGCGGGAAGTTCCACGGCACGACCTGGCCGACCACGCCCACCGGCTCGCGCAGCAGGTAGTTCAAAAAGCCCGCCTCGACCGGCACCACGTCTCCCTGGAACTTGTCGGCCATGCCGCCGAAGTAGCGAAAACACGCCGCGGTGCGCGGCACGTCGAGGGCGCGTGAGTCCTTGATCGGGTGCCCGGTGTCGAGCGTTTCAAGGCGCGCCAGGTCTTCCGTGTTCGCCTCGATCAAATCGGCGAGCTTGAGCAAGATGCGCCCGCGGTCCGCTGCCGCCATGCGACTCCAGGCGGGAAAGGCTTGCTGCGCCGCTGCCACTGCCTTGTCAACGTCGGCACGCCCGGCCATCGCCACATTCGCGATGACCGAGTTGTCGTGCGGGTTCAGCGTGGCGAGCGTCTCGCCGCCTTCAGAGTCGACGAAACGCCCACCGATGAAGAGTTGGTGGCGGATCGGTGTTTTCAGGCCGGTGGCCTGTTCGATGTCAGCGAGATTCATGGGTGGACTCAGAGCATGTGCGCGCCTGGGAGAGCGACCGTCATCCCGGCGAAAGCCGGGAGCCAGTGCGCCCGGCACCGCGTGGATCCCGGCCCCGTATCGAGTACGGGGTGGCACTTTCGTCGGGATGACGAAATACTCAAAAACTCACCGGCACTTCCGGGCTTTCGCCCTTCTGGATTTCATACACCAGCGTCGGCGAGCCGTTTTCCCACACCAGCAGCATCGAGCGCTTCGGGCTGTAGCCCTGGTGCCTGCAATACGCCGGCATGGCGGCCATGTCGCCGGCTTTCATGATGACGCGCGCCAGCGGCTTGCCGCTTTCCTTGTGCGCGCAGTCCCAGTGGATTTCGTCCGTCATCTGGAAGAACCATTCGACGCGGTCGTTGCCGTGGATGATGGGCAGGATGTGCTCTTCCGTCGTCGGGCACATGAAGCTGTACTTCACGACCGACGTGAAGCTCGGGTTCCACGTCACCTGGGAGCGGCTCAGGAACGCAAACAGGTTGAAGGCGTGCACTTCGTTCTCGAAACCGGGCTCGGGGTGCAGCTCGGGCATGTCTTGCGGCACGTCGGCGAAGGCGCGGTTCACTGGCGCGCCGCGTTCGTCGGTGCGAAGAGCCAGGTCGCCCTTCAAGCCGACGCAGCGGATCGCGAGCTCGCGCGCCCGCGTGATCTTCTTCGTGTTGTTGCCGTTCTTGCGGCCGTAGGCACTGCCGGTTTCTTGCGGCGCGGCGAACGGATCGAAGGTTTCATTCGTCCAGTCCTCGAGCATCGCGGCGAAAGTGGCACCGATTTGTTCGCTCGGGAAGTTCTCAAGCAGGTCCACACCGGCAGCCTTCATCGTTGCGTTGTACGAGCCGGCGTACATGTCGACCGTCTGGTAGCGGTTCACGGTGCCGAACACATGGTCGAAGTTGACCCAGCCATAAAAGAAGCCCCAGGCCACGTCGCGCATCAGCGCGCGCAGGTAGCTGGCCGCGTCCAGGGTGTGCGACAGCGGCCGGCCGTCGCGCGTTTTCCACGAGATGTGGGCGAAGTATTCGTCGCGCCGGAACGTGAAGCTGCCGAGCGTGAAGGTTTTGTAGCCAAGCGTCGCATCGGGCTGCGAGGCAGTGACTTTGGCGATGTCTGCGGGTGCGTTCATGGGGTTCGCTCCTGGGTTCGGATTGCTTCAGGCGGGCGGGCGTTCAGGTCGGCATTCAGGCGACCTGGCAGATCTCTGCCCAGCGCTCGATACTCAAGTCGCCCTTGCAGGTCTGCAAGATCAACACAGCCGGCTTGGCGGCGCGGAACTGGTAGGCGCAGTTCTTCGGCAGCAGCGCCTGGTGGCCGCGTTTGATCTTCATCCAGCCCATCTTCTGGCCCTTGGGCTCGCCCTTCACGAGCACGGCGCCGTTGTGCTCGGCGTCGGGAACGATCTGCTCGCCCGCCAGCTTGACCAGGTGAATTTCCACCTCGCCATCCATGCTCAGCGCGAACTCATCGTGCGCGCAGGTGTACCAGGGCGAGTGGCCCTGCGCACGCAGCGTCTCCAACACATAGATCTGGTTCTGGCCGAACACGACCTTTTCATACGGCTTGGACTTGGAGGCGATCTCGAAGCAGTTGGAGAACGCATAGTGGCGCACGTTGTCGTCGATGATCTGCACGCCGCCTTTGTCGAACTTGTCGAGGGAGCCGAACTGGGTTTGGTAGCTCACGGTCATCGCGGGTCTCCTGGCATTGAAGATGCGCAAGTCTAGGAGCCGTGCGGGGACGCCAGTAGGGGCAGGCTTGCGACTGGATTGTTCGCGATGTCAGAACAATCCTAGGGGTTCCCCCGAGGGTCCGGGCTGACGACGGCGGCGCGACGCGTCGGCGCCGCCGAGGCCTACTCGATCAAGCGGTCGGCGATCAGTCCGCGCTCGATCAGCGCGACGTCCCACGGCGGCGTTCCCGAAAAACTGCCGCTCAGCCCCTCGAGAAACAGCTTGAGCTTAAGTGCACCTCGCACTGCGGGGGGATAGAACACCGACAGCCAGAAGGAACTGAGCGCGTATTCGGGCAGCACGAGGTGCAGGCTGCCACTGAGCAACGCGTCGCTTGCCACCAGCGTGGGCAGGCACACGATTCCGGCATGTTCGAGCGCGTATTCGCGCAGCAGGTGCACGCTGTTCGTCAGCAGCGCCGGTTTGAGTTCAAGCGCGAGGGGTGCGCCGGGCCCGTGAAACGCCAGACGCTCGCGCGTCGGGTAGCCCGAGTACCAGCCGATGCGGTGGCTGTGCAGATCGCGCGGCTGCAGCGGGGTGCCGTTGCCGCGCAAGTAATGCGCGCTCGCGCAAAGCACGCGCCGCACCGGAAACAGCTTGCGCGAGATCAGCTCTTCGGAGCGCGGCGGAAAGATCTGCAGTGCGCAGTCGAAGCCTTCCTTGACGGGGTCGATCGCTGCGTCGCTGACGAAGATGTCGAGCACGATCTGCGGGTAGCGCGCCTGAAACTCCTGCAGCACCCGCGCCAGATGGCCGAGCACGAAGCCGGGCAAGGCATGCACGCGCAGGCGCCCGGTGGGCGAAGTCGTGACCTCGCGCATCTGGTCCACCACTTCGTTGGTGCGGCCCACGAGCTCGGCGCAGTCGCGCAAAAACGCCTGACCCAAATCGGACAGCTTGACGCTGCGGGTGTTGCGGTGAAAGAGCGGCGCGCCGACAAATTCTTCGAGCTGCTGGACACGCGCCGTGACTACAGAGCGCGAAACGCGCATCTGGCGCGCCGCTTGCGCGAAGCTCTGCGACTCCGCGACGCGCACGAAAGCGTCGATGGCGAGGAAGCGGTCCATCGGTGCGCGGTCTCAGCGATTCGTCAGACTCGCCCACTGATCGACGCTCAAGCGCGCAAGCTCGGTCCAGCGGTCGATGCCCGGCCGAACGATTGCCGCTTCGCCCTCGGCCAGGTGCGGCGGCCCGGCAACAGCGCGGAACGGGTTGCCGTGGCCGACGATCCAGCGGTTGCGGCCCTTCGGCAGCGGTGTGGCGAGCAGGCGTTTGAGTTCCGGATAGTCGCCGCCCTGCCCTTCGCGCAATTGCGGGACGGGTCTGGCGCGGCCGAAAGTGAGCGTCGCATGTTCCGTGGTGCGGCACATTGGGCTTGCCAGCACCTCGCTGGGCGGAGCCACCGCCAGCTTCAGCGCGCGAATCTCGCGGCCGAGCCGAACGGCGTCGTCACGCCCCTGAGCCGACAGCAGGCGCTGGTTCGCGCAATCGGCGTAGTCCTGCATCGCGCTGTCGTTGCGCGAGAAGTCGGTCGCGGTGTGGCGAAAGTAGATCACCAGGCCACCGGCCCGCAATGCTTGGAGCAGCGCCGGGCCCTGCAGCGCACTCGAAACCGCAGGTGCAGGCGCCGACGAGTCGGCGTTGGTGATTTCGGCACCCTGCACCGAGGCGGCGCGGAACAGTCCCAGCGCGGTTGCACACGGCAGGGCCAGTGCAACGGCCGCCAGCGCTCGCCTCGCCGCGCCACCGACACGGCGTGCAGCGTGCGAGCCGTTCTTCAAAGAGCCGTAAGGGTTCATGCTGGAGGACGAGGCCGTTAACGGGCCGATTGTCTCCAATCGCTCGCGGTCGAACCCAGATGGTCGAGGCCGCGAGGTCCGCCGGCCCGCGGCCGGCGCTCGGTCAGAACCGATAGTTCAAGCCGATGCTCACCTGCGGGATGAATTTGAGCTTGGCGACGCCGTCGCGCAGCTCGGTCAACTCGGCGTCGTACTGGGCTTGCGGAATTGAATTCAGGATCGTTCCCGTGTGCGTTTCACTCACGCTTGCCTTGCCGAACGACGCGCCAAGGTCGAACAGGAAGCCAAAGCCCGTGCTCGCTTGATGACCGTAGCCGAGGCCCAGATACGGTGTGGACTTGGGATACTTGACCGACACGCTCAATCGTTCGTCGGGGCCGGGCGTTACCGGTGGATTGTTGCCGATCTGGAATTGCGTGGCGCCGTCGCCACGCGCCACCAGATTCAACTTGAGGTTATTGAAAGTCATGCCCCCGGTGATGCGCATGCCTCCCCAGTAGAACCAGTCGGCGAACAGGCCCACGCGGTTGAAGCCCACTTCGGCGTCGTAGACGATGCCGTTTTCCGCCTGTTGTTTGGTCCTCGTGCCCAGCGTCGCCCAGTCGCCGCGCAGCGTGAAACTGCTGTTCAAAGGGTGCGCATAGCCCAGCATGACGCCAGGCAGCCCGGCGCCCGCGTAAATCTCTCCGGCCAGGGCGGCACCGGCGCCGGCGGTCAGCACGGCGGCAGTCAGAAGTTTGCGAATCATCGAGTGGGCTCCTGTAGTTTGGCGGCACGATGGCGCCGCTGGGGGTTCCGAGGTATCGGCCGGAAGGCCGCCGGGTTGAGCGAATCCTTTGCGGCGACAATTCGCGACAACCTCCGCCCAGGCACGCAAGTCGCGCGAGGGTGCTAACCTGCACACTCTTAGAACATGGCGCCCAGCAGCGCCCTCAAGGAATTCGATATGCCCAGCCTATTGCCCCAAGTCGACCCCGACGGCCACCTCGAGTATTCGGTGGTGTTCACCGACCGTGCGTTGAATCACATGTCGGCCAAATTTCAGGGCGTGATGCGCGACATCTCGCGCGTCTTGAAGACCGCCTACAAAGCGCACTCGGCCATCGTCGTCCCGGGCGGTGGCACCGCGGGCATGGAAAGCGTGGCGCGCCAGTTCGCCACGGACAAGAAGACGCTGGTGCTGCGCAACGGCTGGTTCAGCTACCGCTGGACCCAGATTCTCGAGATGGGGCGCATCTCCCAGGAATCGACCGTGCTCAAGGCGCGGCCTGTCGGCCCCGGGCGGCAAATGGCGTTCGCGCCCGCGCCGATCACTGAGGTCGTAAAGACGATTCGCGAGCAGCGCCCGGCCGTCGTGTTTGCGCCGCACGTCGAAACCGCCGCCGGCATGCTGCTGCCCGACAGCTATCTGCGCGCCGTGGC
>JANOLA010000782.1:0-15956 GCA_031419535.1 Burkholderiales bacterium
GGCGGCGGCGGCCGACAAGGGCATCAAGCAGCTCGAGGCGTTGCGTGGCGATGTCGGCTTCGCCGAGCAGTTGGTGCTGATGTGCCTGATGGCCGGTTATGCCGATGGCAAGTTCAGCGAGGCCGAACGCAGCCATGTGGCGCAGTTGGCGGGTGCGCTATCCGTTGCCCCTGCGCGCATGGGCGAACTGCATTTGCAGGTGAAGGACTCGCTGATCGGCTCGCTGGCGCGTTTGCCGGACGCAGAATCGGTGGCGGCGCTGGCGAAGACGCTTTGATTCAATCCTCTCGAGATCAAACCATGGACCAGGCGTTGGACGCGGCGTTCTTTCGCTCGCTGGTGGACTTCGCATCGGTCGAACAACGTGTGCGAGCGCGACTTTCGCTCTTGGTGAGCGGCAAGGATGTGCTGCGCTTCTTTGTCGATTACGCCTCGTGGAACGGCTGCTTCGCCAACGGAGTCTCGGCACTGACAGCCATGGTCGGAAATCGCCGCGACCTGTTTCAGGAACCAGGATTTCCGCGCGCGGTCGCGGACCGCAGCAACTATGTCGCGGGCTTTTTCTTCGACGCGGCTCGCGATGAATACGACGATCACATCAACCCGCTGCGGGACTCTCACCGTTGCATGGCGCAGGCTTCGCTGATCAGCATGAAGGATTTCTTTGGCCTGCCCGCCGAATCGTTGGATGAAGATGAACCGCCCGAGCTCGGCGCTGTGAACTCGGGCGTGCTGGCCGGCTACGCGGGCCAGACCTGCGCCGACCTGGGCAGGCTGGCGCAGTCGTTCTCTGCCATGGGGTTTCATCTGGGGTCGGAGCTGCTCGCCGACCGCGAGTTCTCGCTCATCGACGAGTACTTGCGCGCCCAGCGCAGTGACCTGGTGCAACACCTGATGCGCTCGACGGTGAGCTTGGCCGGTGCCGAGCACCGCTGTTATGCCTGGGTGGGTGTGCACAGCGGACACGGCGGGGGCGTCGAAGCGGACCACTTCGATCATGCCGCGCAAGGCGCGTGTCATGCCCTGCGCTACATCGCCCCGGAATCGACAAGCCTTGCGATGGATGCGCTCGTCGCGGGATTTCGCGCGTTCGACCGGAACCACGATCTGTTCTTCAAGATCCGCGGCATCTGAGATGGGCTTGCGCACCCTCTCGCCGCTCGAAGCCCGCGTGCTCGGCGTGCTGATCGAAAAAGCGCACACCGTGCCCGACAGCTACCCGTTGTCGCTGAACTCGTTGACGCTCGGCTGCAACCAAAAGACGGCGCGCGACCCCGTGATCACCGCAGCGGAAGCCGAAGTGCAGATGGCTGCGGATGCGCTGAAAGGCCTGAGCCTGGCGTTCGAGTCGAGCGGATCGCGCGTCACGCGCTACGAGCACAACATGGGGCGGGCGCTCGGCCTGCCTTCGCAGTCGGTCGCGTTGCTCGCGGCGCTGTTGCTGCGCGGGCCGCAGACGGTTTCGGAGCTGCGCATCAACTGCGAGCGGCTGCACCGCTTCGCGGATCTGTCGGCGGTGGAGGGGTTTCTCGACGAGTTGGCGGCGCGCCCGGACGAAAAGGGCGGGCCCTTGGTCGTGAAGCTCGCGCGCCAGCCGGGCGCACGCGAGCAGCGCTGGATGCACCAACTGTGCGGCGCCGTGGACCCGGGCGTGGCGAGCGCCGGTGCTGAAGCGCAAGACTTCGTCGCCACCAGCGAAATCGCCGCGCTCAAGCAGCAGCAGGCGGCGCTGCAGCGCGAAGTGAGCGAGCTGCGTTCGCTCGTCGACAAGCTTTACGTGGAACTCGGCGTGGCCCGCCCGATCTGACGCGACCTGACATGCGCTTCGAGATTCCGGAACAGAAGAAACTGACGCTCGAGATGACGATCCCGATCCGCTGGGGCGACATGGATGCGATGGGCCATGTGAACAACACGATCTACTTCCGCTATTTCGAAACCGTGCGCCTGGAGTGGCTGAGCAGCGTGTGCGGGCGGCTCGACACAGCGGGCGAGGGCGCGCTGATCGTGAATGCGTTCTGCAACTTCATCAAGCAGCTCGAGTACCCGGGTGAGGTGCGGGCGCGGCACTACGTGGCCAACCCCGGGCGCAGCAGCTTCGACACTTTCATCACGCTCGAGCGCACCGATGCGCCGGGCGTCGTCTACGCCACGGGAGGTGCAACCGCGGTCTGGGTCGACTTTAAAGAGCAAAAGTCCAAGCCGATGCCGCACTGGATGCGCGCGCACGTGGAGTCGTAGACAATGCCCCGCTGCGGCGTGGCACAGGCGCCGCTGACTCAAATTCGAATCGGAGACTGAAGATGAAAAAACTCTACCCCAGCGCCGCCGCCGCGCTCAAGGGCATCGTGCGAGACGGGCAACTGGTCGCGGTCGGCGGCTTCGGCTTGTGCGGTATCCCCGAAGCCTTGATCGGCGCGCTGCGCGACAGCGGCGTGAAGAACCTGACCGTGATTTCGAACAACGCCGGCGTCGATGGCTTTGGCCTGGGCCTGTTGCTCGAGACGCGCCAGATCAAGCGCATGATTTCAAGCTACGTCGGCGAGAACAAGGAGTTCGAGCGGCAGTACCTCGCGGGCGAGTTGGAGCTCGAATTCACGCCGCAAGGCACGCTTGCCGAAAAGCTGCGCGCCGGCGGCGCCGGAATTCCGGCGTTCTTTACGCGCACCGGCGTGGGCACGCTCGTCGCCGAAGGCAAGGAGTTGCTCGAATTCGACGGCCATCAATACGTGATGGAGCGGTCCCTGATTCCCGTGGTGTCGCTGGTGAAAGCGTGGAAAGCCGATCAATCGGGCAACCTGATCTTTCGCCGCACCGCGCGCAACTTCAATCCTGCGGTAGCGATGGCGGGCAAGATCACCGTCGTTGAAGTGGAAGAGCTTCACCCCACCGGCAGCTTCGACCCCGACTCGGTCCACCTGCCCGGCATTTACGCGCACCGCATCGTCGTCAATGCGACGCCGGAAAAGCGCATCGAAAAACGCACCGTCAGCGCGGCGGCCTGAACCTCGGCACCGGAATTCAAGGAACCCCACCATGGCCTGGACCCACGACCAAATGGCGGCACGCGCCGCGTTAGAACTGAAAGACGGTTACTACGTCAACCTCGGCATCGGCCTGCCCACGCTGGTGGCCAACTTCGTCAGCCCGGAGATCGAAGTTTGGCTGCAAAGCGAAAACGGCATGCTCGGCATCGGCCCGTTCCCCACCGAAGACCAGGTCGACGCGGACCTCATCAACGCCGGCAAACAGACCGTGACGACGATTCCGGGATCGAGCATCTTCGGCTCGCACGACAGCTTCGCGATGATCCGCGGCGGCAAGATCGACCTGAGCATTCTGGGCGCGATGCAGGTCAGCGAGAAGGGGGATCTGGCGAACTGGATGATTCCCGGCAAGATGGTGAAGGGCATGGGCGGCGCGATGGACCTTGTGGGCGGTGTGAAGAACGTCGTCGTGCTGATGGAGCATGTGGCGAAGAAGAAAGACGGCAGCATCGACCTGAAAATCCTGCCGCACTGCAGCTTGCCGCTGACCGGCGTGGGCGTGGTCGACCGCATCATCACCGACCTGGCGGTCATGGACATCACGCCCCATGGGCTGAAGATCGTCGAGATCGCTCCCGGCGTCACGCGTGACGAACTCGCTTCGAAAACCGGCGTTCCGCTGCACTGAACGATTGGCGGTACCCGGAGGAACGTGGATGGGGCGGCGATGTTCATCCGCAATTGCTGGTATGTGATCGCGTGGGACCACGAGATCGCGCCTGACGCGTTGTTCAGCCGGCGCGTGCTGAACGAGCCGATTCTCGTGTTCCGCACCTCGAGCGGGCAACTCGCCGCGATTGAGGACCGCTGCTGCCACCGCCTCGCGCCGCTCTCGCTCGGCCGCAAGGAAGGCGACTGCGTGCGC
The DNA here is from genome assembly GCA_031419535.1 of Burkholderiales bacterium. Lineage (GTDB taxonomy): Bacteria > Pseudomonadota > Gammaproteobacteria > Burkholderiales > Burkholderiaceae_C > JAEMQF01. Next base: position 3,913 of record JANOLA010000782.1, read on the forward strand.
TGCGGCTACCACGGCTTGAAGTTCGACTCGACCGGGCGCTGCATCGAAGTGCCGGGCTTGGTGGAAGTGCCAGCGAACGCGCGGATCAAGAGCTATCCGCTGGCGGTGAAGAACAAGTGGGTGTTCGTCTGGATGGGCGACCCGGCCAAGGCCGATGTGGCGCAGCTGCACGACAACTTCTCAAACGAGCACCCGGATTGGCGCAACCAGCCGGGCTACTTGCACTACGACACCGACTACCTGCTGATCTGCGACAACCTGCTCGACTTCTCGCACCTGAGCTACGTGCACGAGGGTACGCTCGGCGGCAGCCCGATGATCGCGCAAGCGCGCGCCGAGATCGAAGACGTGCCGCGCGGCATTCGCGTGACACGGCGCGTTCCCAACGTGCCGGCGCCGCCGTTCTACCAGCGCTTTCGCGAGTTCGACACGCTGCTGAACCGCTGGTTCATCTACGACTTCGTTCTGCCCGGAACGCTGTTGATGCACTCCGGCGGCGCGCCGGTGAGCGATGCGCCCGGCGACATGCGCAACGCCGTGCAACTGCACAGCTGCCAGACGCTGACGCCCGAGACCGAGACGACGACGCACTACTTCTTCCAGCAGTCGCACCGGGCGGGCGCGGGCGATCAAAAAATCGTCCAGTCGATCTACGACAGCCTGGTCGGCGCGTTCAACGAAGACCGCGCGATGATCTCGGCGCAAGCCGAGTCGATCGCGCGCAGCCCGGGTACGAAGATGATGCCGTTGGCGATGGACGCGGCGCTGCTGCGGTTTCGGAGGCTGATCGACGCGGAGCTGGCCAAGGAGCGCAGCGCGTGAGACTGGGCTGAATGGCGGCGCGCGTGGGGCGCGTCACGCAGGCGCGGCCGTATGTCCGCCGATGCTGCGGCGGCCCCGGCGCTGGACACAACGGCGAACCCAGCCCGCGGTCGGGCTCAGCGCTGAGCCAGCGCCTTCGCGGCCTCACTCACCAGCTCCGGCCCGCGGTAAATGAAGCCGGTGTAGACCTGCACCAGGTTCGCTCCCGCCGCCACCTTGGCGCGTGCGTCTTCGCCGCTCATGACTCCGCCGACGCCGATGATCGGGTACTCGGGCCCGAGGATCGAACGCAGTTGCGCAATGACTCGGTTGCTGCTTTGCATCAGCGGCGGCCCGCTCAGGCCTCCCGCCTCGAGGGCGTGCGGCAAGTGCTTCACGGCTTCGCGCGAGACGGTGGTGTTGGTCGCGATCACGCCGTCGATGCCGTACTCGACCAGCGCGTTCGCGATCCGGCGCACCTGCGCGGCGTCGAGGTCGGGAGCGATCTTCACGAACAGCGGAACGCGGCGCCCATGCTGCTGCGCCAATTCGGCACTGCGCGTGCGCATTGCGCCGAGCAAACCGGCCAGCGCATCATCGCTTTGCAAGGCGCGCAAATTCGCGGTGTTGGGCGACGAGATGTTCACCGTCACGTAATCGGCATGCGGGTACACGCCGCTCAGGCAGGTCAGGTAGTCGTCGACCGCCGAGGCCATCGGCGTGCTCGCGTTCTTGCCGATGTTCAGGCCGAGGATGCCACCGCGTTGCCGAAACTTCGCGCGCTTCACGTTCGCGATGAAGGCGGCCAGGCCGTCGTTGTTGAAGCCGAGGCGGTTGATCAAGGCGTTCGCCTCGGGCAGGCGAAACAGGCGCGGCTTCGGGTTGCCGGGCTGCGCCAGCGGCGTGACGGTGCCGACTTCGACGAAACCGAAACCGACAGCGCCCAGGCCATCGATGCAGCGGCCGTTCTTGTCGAGGCCCGCCGCGAGGCCGAGGCGGTTCGGGAACCTCAATCCGGCGAGCGTGACCGGGTCGTCGACGCGCTTTTGCATGACGCCGCACACCAGCGGCGTATGCTGAATGTGTGCCAGTGTCGCCAGCGTTACGTCGTGCGACTGCTCGGCGTCCAGGCTGAACAGGAAGCGCCGCGCGAGGCCGTAGGGGAGCAATGCCATGGAAGAGGGGAAGATCAAGTGGTGCGGATTGTCGCAAAGCCTCGTGGGTTGACTCCGAGGCTGAGAGTTTTTCGCCGCCGCTGAATTTCTCCCTCTCCCAGTGGGAGCGGCAGCGACGACAATCGAGCGATGAATCAGGACCAACTCAAAGCCCTCGTGGGCAAGGCCGCATTGGCCTACGTGACGCCCGGCAGCGTGGTCGGCGTGGGCACGGGCTCGACGGTGAACCATTTCATCGACGCGCTCGCGACATTGCCGCGGCCGGTGGCCGGCGCGGTGTCGAGCAGCGAAGCGAGCAGCGCACGCTTGCGCTCGTTGGGCATCGCGGTGCTCGACATTGCCGAGGTGGAGAGCGTGCCGGTCTACATCGACGGCGCCGACGAAATCGACCACGCGGGCCACATGATCAAGGGCGGCGGTGCCGCGCTGACGCGCGAGAAGATCGTCGCCGACATCGCCAAGCGCTTTGTCTGCATCGCCGATGAGTCGAAACTCGTGGGGACGCTCGGGCGCTTCCCGCTGCCTGTGGAGGTGATCACTATGGCCGTGGCGCAGGTGGTGCGCGCCTTTGCCGCGATCGGCGGGCGCGCCGTGCTGCGCCAAGGCGTGGTCACCGACAACGGCGGCGCGATCATAGACGTGCATGGCCTGGCGATCGCCGACCCACCAGCGATGGAGCGTGACATCAACCAATGGCCGGGCGTCGTGACGGTGGGCATTTTTGCGCGCAACAAGGCGCAGGTCTGCCTGCTCGGAACACCACAGGGCGTGAAGACGCTGAATTTCTGAGCCCGTACGCCGGGGTGGCGCGAAAAAACGCGTAACCTCTAGGCCGAAGCGACATACCGAATCACAGATCACCGGAAGGACGGCCCATGGCCAAACCGAACTATTCTTTCGAGAAGCGCCAGCGCGAAATGGCGAAGAAGAAGAAAAAGGAAGAAAAGCTCAGGGAAAAGGCCGGCCGCAAAGCCGGGTCCGGGCAAGACGGCGAGGCCGGCGAGCCTCAAGACGGCGGGGCTCAACCTCCCGCTCAGCCGCCTTCCACCTGATTGGCCCGCTCGGCAGCCGCCCTGCGCGCACGGCGCACACCGAAGCGAGCGGGGGCGACTGAATCGATCAAGCCCGCGGGCAGCGGTGATGGTGAGCCGCAGATCATCGATGCGAGCAACTTGGCGCCGAGCGCCGACCAGGTGATGCCGCGCGAACCCAGCCCGATCAAGACGTAGAGTCCCGCTTCGCGCGGGACGAAACGGGTCTGGTCGCTTCGGGTCGGCGTGGCGGCGTTGGCCTGCAGTGTGGGCACGGCGCCGATCAGCGGCAAGCGGTCGGCGCTCGCGCAGCGCCAGCCGACTCGGCCTTGAAGCGCCGATGCGTCGACCGAGGCGCCGAGCCCGCACAGGCGCACGAGCGCTTGCAGGTTGCTGAGATGGTCACTCTCGCGGACCTCGGATTCGGCGTCGCCCAGCGCCGAGGTCGCGCCGAAGATCAGTTGGCCGGCGTGCGCCGGCAGCACGAAGCCGTCTCCGGTGATCGGCAGGGTGGGCACTTTGCCTCCTGCCGGCAGCGCCGAGACCGGCAGAGCACTGAGTTGGCCGCGCCTCGATTGCAACGGCCACGCGAGGCTGTCGATGGAGCCGATCAGCCGTGGTGCATCACCGGCGTTGGCCAAGACAAGGACGGGCGCCTGCTCGATAGTCATGCCCGATGCGCTGGCGATTTTCCAGAGATCGCCTTGGCGTTCGAGCGAACCGACGGCGATGCCGCCACGAAATGTGCATGCGCTGCCGCACTGTTGAAGAAAGTAGCGCGCCAGCGCCGTCGGGTCGACCCAGCCTGCGCCGGGATAGAACCACGCCGCGTGTTCGAGCTCGATGCTGCTGCGCTCGCTCGCTTGCGCGGCATCCAAGGCTTGCAGGTAGTCCACCGGAAGGCCCAAGGATCGCAGCATCGCGCGCATGGCGGCCACATCCGCGGGTGCTTTTTCGAGGCGCAGCAAGCCGTTCATCTGGCCCGCGACACCGGCTTGCAGTGCCCGCGAAATCACGCGTTGCGCATGCAGCGCAGCCGCGCGGTTGAAACGCGCATGGGCGCCGTCTTGCGGGTTGACGGTTCCGTGGAACGCGCCGGCCGGGTTGCCCGAGGCTTCCTGCGCGGGCTGCGCGTGCCGATCGAGCAGCACGCTGCTCCAGCCCTGCTGCGCGAGCGCCCACGCGGTGGCACAGCCCGCGAGGCCGGCACCGACGATGACGGCGTGGCGCCTCGGGTCGCGCGCGGCAGGGTCGTCTGCGGGCGGCGGGTGCGGCGCTGGCAGGGGCTCGGCGCGCGGCGCGAAGTGTGCCCCGTGTCGTGGTTCGAATCGTGGTTCGAATCGCGGCTCGAATCGCGCCTGGATCATGTCGCGCTTGCCGCCATAGCCCTGTGCCTGGTGCACGCTGAACCCGGCGCTCGTCAGCCCATCCCACACGGATCGAGCCACCGTCCACGTCGCCAGCGTCGCAGAGGGCGCCGCGAGCCGAGCAAGCGCTTTGAAGATGCGCGGCTCCCACATGTCCGGGTTTCGCGCCGGGGCGAAGCCGTCGAGATAAAAAGCGTCGACACGTGCCACGAGTTGCGGTAGCCAGGCTCGCACGTCACCCAGCGCGAGCAGCAATTGCACCTTGCCGTCGTCGAATTCGAGGCTGTGCAGGTCGGGCGTCAGCGGCGGCCATGCGCCCTGCAGCGCGCCGGCGAGTTCGGGCCAGGTCGAATCCGCATGGGCGTGGGCCAGATCAGTCCATGCCAGCGGGTGCTGTTCGATCGAGATGAAGTGCAGCTGCTGGCAACGCCGCGGGTCCTCACGCCACGCCTGCCAGGTGGCGAGGAAGTTGTTGCCCAGGCCGAACCCGGTTTCCAGGATGACAAAACGATCCCGGCCCTGCCAGCGCTGTGGCAGTTGGTTGCCCGCGAGGAACACGTGGCGCGCTTGCCCTGCGGCACCGGCGCGTGGGTGGTAGACGTCTTGATGGTCAGGCGAGAACGGCACGCCGTTCTCATCCCACTCGATAGCGGCGGGCACGATGGGCTTGAAACCCATCGTGGCTCCAATCAGCCGGTGCGTGGGATCGCGCTAAACGCGCTTGCGGTACTCGTTCGTGCGCGTGTCGATTTCGACCTTGTCGCCGATCTGCACGAACAGCGGCACCGAAATCGCCATCCCGCTGGCGAGCTTGGCGTTTTTCAGCACCTTGCCGGAGGTGTCGCCCTTCACCGCGGGTTCGGTGTCGGTGATTTCGCGAACCAGACTCGTCGGCAACTCGACCGAGATCGCCTTGCCGTCGTAGAACACCACTTCGACCGGCATCGCGTCTTCAAGGTATTGAATCGCGTCGCCCATGTTCTCGGCTTCGACCTCGAACTGGTTGTACTCGGCGTCCATGAAGGCGTACATCGGGTCGGCGAAGTAGGAGTAGGTGCACTCCTTCTTGTCGAGAATCACCTGGTCCATCTTGTCGTCGGCCTTGAACACGACCTCCGTGCCCATGTTGCCCACCAGGCTCTTGAGCTTCATGCGCACCGTGGCCGAATTGCGGCCCCCGCGGCTGTATTCGGTCTTGAGCACGACCATCGGGTCTTTGCCGTGCATGATGACGTTGCCGGCGCGAATTTCCTGAGCGAGTTTCATAGCGGTTCCGAGGCTTGACGCAAAGCCCGCGAGTTTACCGCTTGGCGCCTACCCACTGGACACGAACCCGGACACGAACTCCAGCAACCGGCTCGTCAAATCGATCTGGCCGCGCAAGTGTTCTCGCCAACGCCGCTGGTGCGCTTGCCATGCGTCAAGGTCCGGGAGATCGATAGGACCGCTGGACCGGTCGTTCCAGCGCAGCCACAGCTTGCGGATACTGTGCGCCAGCGCGGGCTCGGCGCCGGCGAGGTACAGGTCGAGAAAGGCGTCGAGCTTGGCGTGGTGCGCCGCGTCGTGTTGCACGTAGGCCTGCCAGACAAAGGGCGCCTCGGCCCACTGCGCGCGCACCCAGGAGTCTTCGCCGCGAACGAAGTTGATGTCGCAACTCCACAGCAGATGGTCGAAGCTGGTCTGGCTCAACCAAGGCAGGGGGATGGCACGCAACTGCGCGCGTTGCCATGCCGGGCCCAGTTGCTGGGCCACTTGCTCGCTGGCCGGTCCCGGCGTGACCAGCAGCAGGGTGGGTGCGAGTGACAGCGCGTCCAGCAGCGCCCTCAGCGCGGGGTTGGGGTAGCTGAACAGGCTCACGCAGCGTTCATCGGGCCGGAGTGCGATACCGTGCGCCGCGCGCCAGATGTCGGCGTCGAAGGCGCGCTGCCGCGATTCCAGATCGCGCTCGTGAATCAGGCCGCCCGTTCCGGCAACGAAGCCGGGGTGGAAAAACCACTTGGTCAGGCCGGCCGCGGCGCCGATCGATTGCGGCGACGGCAGGCGGTGGCAGCGCCGAGCAAAGTCTTCAGCCGTCAGGTACTCGAGGTTGATCCACACCGGCGCACGCGCGCGCCCTGCCATGCGGCGCACCCAAGCCTCAGGCAGTTCGCATCCGAAGGCTTCGATCACGACGTCGCCGCAGTCGCCTTCGCGCTCAGCCTGCCCCCAGGGAAGGACCTGAACCCTGTCGCACCCCTGCGGCGCCATCCAACGCAGGGCGGACGCATCGTCCACCCACAAGCGCACCGATTCACCGCGTTCGGCCAGGTCGAAACCGAGCCGCCAGCACACGCCGATGTCGCCGAAGTTGTCGACCACCCGGCAGAACAGATCCCAGACCCGCGCCATCGGCGGCGATTATCCGGCGCGGCACAATCGCTTTCGATGAGCGACACGCCCGCGCCCGAAGCGATCGACCCCGCTGCCGAGCCGTCGGCGGGGCCACAGGCTGAGCCGCACACTGAGCCGATCGCCGAGCCGCAAACGCAGGTGCACAGCGAGCGCCTGCTCGCGGAAGTGGCGGCGTTGCCCAGCCTGCCCGGCGTCTACCGCTACTTCGACGCCCACGGCGGCGTGCTCTACGTCGGCAAGGCGCGTGACCTGAAGAAGCGCGTGTCGAGCTACTTTCAGAAAGACCATGGAGGCACTCGCATCGGCCACATGGTGAGCCGCATTGCGCGCCTGGAGACGACGGTGGTGCGCTCCGAGGCCGAAGCGCTGCTGCTCGAGAACAACCTGATCAAGACGCTCGTTCCGCGCTACAACATCCTGTTTCGCGACGACAAGAGCTACCCGTACCTGAAGCTCGCCTCGCATGAGTTCCCGCGCATGGCGTACTACCGCGGCAGTGTCGACACCAAACACCGCTACTTCGGCCCGTACCCGAATGCCTGGGCGGTGAAAGAGTCGATCCAGCTCTTGCAGAAAGTGTTTCGCCTGCGCACCTGCGAAGACAGCGTGTTCGCGAACCGCAGCCGGCCGTGCCTGCTGTACCAGATTCAGCGCTGCTCGGGCCCGTGTGTGAAGCACATCTCGCCGCAGGCCTACGCGCGCGACGTGGCCAATGCCGAGCGCTTCTTGCAGGGCCAGCAGCAGGAAGTGATGGAAGGCCTGCAGGCCGAAATGATGCGCCGCTCGCAGGCGCTGGAATTCGAACAGGCGGCCTTGGTGCGTGACCAGATCGGCGCCTTGTCGCGCGTGCTGCACCAGCAGGCGGTGGAAGACAACAGCGGCGTCACGGTGAAAGACGCCGACATCCTGGCCGCCGCCGTGCAGGGCGGGCGCGCCTGCGTGAACCTGGCGATGGTGCGCGGCGGCCGGCATCTGGGCGACAGGCCGTACTTCCCGACGCATGTTGACGAGGCTGCGCAGTGGTCGCTGTCGCTTGCCGAGCAAAACAGGCGAGCCGAACCAGGCGCGGAAGATGGGCAGGGCGAGCAAGGTGAGCAAGAGGGCGACGAGTTCGCGGTGCCGCCCGAGCCCGAAGTGCAGGTGCTCGAAGCCTTCATCGCCCAGCACTACCTCGACGCCGGCGCGCCACCGCTGCTGGTGCTGAGCCACGCCGTCGACAAGGCGTTGATCGAAGCTTTGTCAAAACAAAGCGGCGTCAAGGTTACGGCCCAACATCAGCCTCGCGATTCGCGCCGTGCCTGGCTCGACATGTGCGTGAACGGCGCGCTTCTCAAGCTCGCGCAGTTGCTCGCCGAGGAGGGCTCGCAGCAGTCGCGCACGCGTTCGCTCGTGGAAGCGCTCGATCTCGCGGTGGACGACATGGAGCGTTTTCGGATCGAGTGTTTCGACGTGAGCCACACCGCCGGCGAGGCGACGCAGGCCTCTTGCGTCGTCTTTGAGAACCACCGCATGCAAAGCGCGCAGTACCGGCGCTACAACGTGCAGAACATCGTCGCGGGCGACGACTACGCGGCCATGCGCCAGGTGCTGCAGCGCCGCTACGCCAAGCTCGCTCAAGCCGCCGCCGAGGGCCAAGCGCGGCTGCCCGAGCTGGTGTTGGTGGACGGCGGGCGTGGCCAGGTGAGCGTGGCGCGCGAAGTGTTCGAGGAACTGGGCCTGGACCTCGGCCGAATCGTCGGCGTGGAAAAGGGCGAAGGCCGCAAGGTCGGGCTCGAAGAACTGGTCTTCGCCGACGGGCGCGAGAAGGTGTCCCTCGGCAAGGATTCGGCGGCGTTGATGCTGGTCGCGCAAATCCGCGACGAAGCGCACCGCTTCGCCATCACCGGCATGCGCGCGCGCCGCGCCAGCGTGCGCACCGGCGGCAGCAAGCTCGAAGAAATCGCCGGCATCGGCGCGAAGAAGCGCGCCAAGTTGCTGCAACGCTTCGGTGGCTTGCGCGGCGTGGAGCAGGCGAGCGTCGACGACTTGACGAGCGTGGAGGGCGTTTCGCGCGCGCTGGCGGAAGAAATTTATCGGGCACTGCATTGAGCGTGCTGGGGTTTCGCAGCCGACCTTCGGCACAATGCCCCCATGTTCTTCAATTTGCCGACCCTGTTCACCTGGGGCCGCATCATCGCGATTCCGCTCGTGGTGGGCGTGTTCTACCTGCGCCTGGAAGACGAGCTGCAGAACCTGCTCGCGACGGTTCTGTTCATCCTCGTCGCGCTCACCGACTGGGCCGACGGCTACTTGGCGCGGCGCCTGAAGATGACGTCGTCGTTCGGCGCGTTTCTCGATCCGGTGGCCGACAAATTCCTGGTCTGCGCCGCCTTGCTGGTGCTGGTGCACGAGCAACGCTTGCACGCGCTGGTGGCGCTGGTGATCATCGGGCGCGAGATCGCGATCTCGGCCTTGCGCGAGTGGATGGCGCAGATCGGCGCGTCGCGCAGCGTGGCGGTCAGCATGATCGGCAAGCTCAAGACGGTGGTGCAGATGATCGCGATCCCGTTCCTGCTGTACCACGGCACGCTGTTCGGCGTGATCGACACGGCTGTCTGGGGAACGGTGCTGATCGTCGGATCGGCGGTGCTGACGATCTGGTCGATGGTGTATTACCTGCGCAAGGCGCTGCCCGAAATTCGCGCCAAGGTTCGTTGACGCATGGCGCGTGACGACGCGGCGCTGCTGCGCCTGATGCCGTGGGTGTTCGTGCTGATCTGGAGCACCGGCTTCGTGGTCGCGCGTTTCGGCATGCCGCATGCGCCGCCGTTCGGGTTCTTGTGCGTTCGCTATGCCTTGTCGGTCGTGTGCTTCGCGGTCTGGATATCCCTCGCGCGTGCCGTGTGGCCGAAGGGCGCGGCGCAGTGGGGGCACCTCGCCGTGACCGGCGTGTTGATGCACGCCGGCTATCTGGGCGGCGTCTGGGCCGCGATCAAACAAGGCCTCGGTGCTGGAACGGTAGCGTTGCTGGTGGGGCTGCAACCTCTGCTCACCGCCCTCTGGTTGGGCTGGGCCGATCGAGGCGCCAAAGCCACACCTGCATTGCATTGGCGGCATTGGCTGGGCTTGGCTCTCGGCCTGGTGGGGCTGGCGCTGGTGGTCTGGCCGAAGGTGGGGGTGGGCGAGGTGACGGCGTCGAATCTGGCGCTGGGCATCGTGGCGCTGCTCAGCATCACGACCGGAACGCTGTACCAGAAGCGTTTCCTCGCGCCCACCGACGTGCGCAGCGCCAATGCGATTCAATTGTTCGCGGCGCTGCTGGTCAGCTTGCCACTCGCTTGGCTCGAGGCCGAGACGATGCGCGTGAATGCGCAGTTGATCGGCGCGATGGCGTGGTCAGTGCTGGTATTGACGCTGGGCGGCAGCTCTCTGCTCTACCTGCTGATCCAGCGAGGTGCCGCGACCCGCGTGACGAGCCTGCTGTATCTGGTTCCGCCTTGCACCGCGTGCCTCGCGTGGCTGATGTTCGCGGAACCGATCACGCCGGTGATGCTGGGCGGCATGGCGTTGACGGTGGCCGGCGTTGGGCTCGTGATGCGCTCGGTTGAGCCGGCACAATCGAACCTCATTCCGAGGAGAGACACATGAACCAAGCTGCCCATCGCATCGCCGTGATCCCCGGAGACGGCATCGGCAAGGAAGTGGTGCCGGAAGGCCTGCGCGTGCTGGAGCGCGCGGCCAGCCGCTTCGGCATCAAGCTGCACTTCGACCACTTCGACTTCGCCTGCTGGGACTACTACGAGCAGCACGGCCAGATGATGCCCGACGACTGGAAAGACAAAGTCGGTGGGCACGACGCGATCTTCTTCGGCGCCGTCGGCTGGCCGCAGAAGATTCCCGACCACATCTCGCTGTGGGGCTCGCTGATCAAGTTCCGCCGCGAATTCGACCAGTACGTGAACCTGCGGCCGGCGCGGCTGATGCCCGGCGTGCGTTCGCCGCTGGCCGGGCTGAAGCCGGGCGACGTCGACATCATGATCGTCCGCGAAAACACGGAAGGCGAATATTCCAGCGTCGGCGGGCGCATGTTCGAGGGCACGGACCGCGAGTTCGTGGTCCAGGAAACCGTGATGACGCGCATCGGTGTGGATCGGGTGCTCGAATTCGCATTCGAGCTGGCGCGCTCGCGGCCGCGCAAGCGCCTGACCTCGGCGACCAAGTCGAACGGCATCATGATCACGATGCCCTATTGGGATGAACGCGTGGAAGCGATGGCTAAGCGTTTTCCCGAAGTTGCGTTGGACCGTTACCACATCGACATCCTCACCGCGCACTTCGTGCAGCGGCCGCAACTGTTCGACGTGGTGGTGGCGAGCAACCTGTTCGGGGACATCTTGAGCGACCTCGGCCCGGCGTGCGCCGGCACGATCGGCATCGCGCCGTCGGCGAGCCTGAACCCTTCGCGGCGCTTTCCGTCGCTGTTCGAACCGGTGCATGGCTCTGCGCCCGACATCGCCGGGCGCGGCGTCGCCAACCCGATCGGGCAGATCTGGTCGGGTGCATTGCTGCTCGACTTCTTCGGCCACCGCGAGGCGCACGACAGCATCGTCAAAGCCATCGAGGCCGTGTTGGAGCCGGCCAACGGGGGCCCGCGAACGGCGGACCTGGGCGGCCGCGCCACGACCGCCGACGTCGGCCGCGCGATCGCCGATGCACTGGACGACGTTTGATCGCCGCGATGGTGCATTGCAGCGAAGGCGCGAAGCCAATTCGTAACAGGCGCCCGTCACAAGGCCGCGTCGCACGGGCCACGCGCAGCTTTGATTGGCCGAGGTGAATAGGCCCGGCCGGCGGGCTTGTCAAGCGTGGAACCACGCGTTGTACCCAGCTTGGCACGCGGGTGAATCCGCATAGAATCCGCATCCCCACGACCTGACGAGCGCAACGCGTGGCGGTATAACGATGACATCTCGGCGCCGGGTTCGCAGCCGAGGGCAAGCGATCACAACTCCATGTGAGACACCTTTAAGGGGAAAACACTCGTGAACAAAACCGAATTGATCGAACACATCGCCAAACAGGCCGACCTCTCGAAGGCCGCGGCGACGCGCGCTCTGGAAGCCGTGATCGGCGGCGTGAAGTCGACCTTGAATAAAAACAACTCCGTGTCGCTGGTGGGCTTCGGAACCTTCAGCGTCAGCAAGCGCGCGGCGCGCGCCGGGCGCAACCCGCGCACCGGTGCGGCGATCAAGATCAAGGCGGCAAAGGTGCCCAAGTTCCGCCCCGGCAAAGCCCTCAAG
>JANOLA010000783.1:0-1971 GCA_031419535.1 Burkholderiales bacterium
CTGGAGTTGCTCAAGCAAGCAGCGCCCCGCGCTGCGCGAATCGCGGTGCTCTGGGATCCGGGCTACTCCGATTTCGCGGTTGACTGGAAGGCGTTGCGCGAGGCGGCGCAGATCTTGGGTGTGACCCTGTTGCCAATCGAGGCACGCGGGCCGGAGCAGTGGGAGGCTGCCTTTGCCGCAATCGCCGGCCAGCGCGCCGAGGGACTCTTGACGATGCAGGACGCGAACACCTACATCCACGCGCAGCGCCTTGCCGATCTTGCAGCGCGCAGCCGGCTTCCTGCGATCTTCCCGTACCACGTGAATTCGAACGCAGGCGGCCTGATGTCGTACGGCGTGAACGCGCCCGACATGGTGCGCCACTCGGCGACCTTCATCGACAGAATCCTGAAGGGCGCCAAGCCCGGCGACCTGCCGGTGGAGCAGCCGACGCGCTTCGAGATGATCGTGAACCTGAAGACCGCCAAGGCGCTCGGCATCACGATTCCGCAGACGGTGCTGCTGCGCGCGGATGAGGTGATTCGGTGAATCCGACCCGACGAATTCACGTCGAGTTGCTTGCCGGCGCCAGCCCTTGCCGCCGAGTCGCCGACGCTGCCGCTTCCACGCCAAGCAGGTGAATCGATGAAGCGGCGCGGATTCGCGTCAGCGACGCTCGCCGCCTTGGGATTCGCGGCCTGCGCCGCGTGCGCTGCGCCCACGACGATCGGTTTCGTCGCACTCGACGATGAACCGCGCTTCACGAATCTGTTGCAGGGCCTGCGCCAGGGTCTGCGCGCCGCGGGCGCGGCGGCTGCGGACGTGAGCATCGTCGAACACCGCGTCGCGCGCGGCGATGCGGCCCAGGCGCGCATCGCGGCTCGGCGTGCAATTGGTCGAGATCGACGTCCAGACATTGATGCGCGCCGAACCGCCGGGCACGCGTGTCGGCAAGCTCGACGGGCTGCTGTTGATTCCCGGCGGGGCGACTTCCAGGGCGATCGATATCGCATTGAAATTCGCCGCCGCGCAGCGCATTCCGTCGGTCGCCTGGTCACGCAACGAAGGGACGCGCGATGCGACCCTCAGCTACGGCGTCAGCGACGTCGAAGTGGCGCGCAACGCCGCGCGGCTGGTGCTGCGCGTGCTCGAAGGTCAACCCGCCGGCGAACAGCCGATCGAGCAGCCGACGCGGTTCGAGTTGGTGATCAATATGAAGGCGGCGAAGGCACTCCATCTGACGATCCCGCGGAGCGTGTTGTTGCGCGCGACCGAGTTGATCGAATGAATCCGCGCCGCCCCGGTGTGGCGCTGGGCGCTCAACTGCCCAGCAACTGCCCACCGTCCACCGCGATCGTCTGGCCGGTGATCCAGCGCGCGTGGGTTGACGCCAGAAACAGCGCAACTTCGGCAATCTCTTCGGGCGTTCCCATTCGGCCGAAGGGAATGCTCTTCAGCGTCTTCGCATAGAGCGGGTCGTTCGCCTGGCGCCGCTGGTCCCACACACCGCCGGGAAATTCGATCGATCCCGGTGCGATGCCGTTCACGCGGATGCGCTGGGGTGCGAGCAGCGCCGCTTGACTGGACGTGTAGCTGATCATCGCGGCCTTGACCGCGGCGTAGGCCGGCGCACGCGCGGAGGCACGGTAACCGGCAATCGACGAAATGTGGATGATCGAACTCTCGCCAGCCGCTTCGAGCAGCGGCAACGCGGCGTGCGAAGCGCGCACCATCGCCATCACGTCCACCGACAGGCCGGCCGCCCAGCCGGCTTCGGTGTCCGCCATGCCGAAGCCCGAGGCGTTGTTCACCAGCACGTCGATGCCGCCCAGCGCCGCAGCCGCGTCACTCACGTAGCGCGCGATCGCCGCGCCGTCCGCAAGGTCGCACACGCCGGCGTGCGCCTTGCGGCCATGGCGAGCGATCTCGGCACGGCTGCTTTCCAGCATCGGCGCGCCGCGCGCGCAGATCGACACGTCGGCTCCGGCCGCT
>JANOLA010000784.1:0-2166 GCA_031419535.1 Burkholderiales bacterium
CGACGCACTGCTCGAACAAGCCCGCGAAATCAGCGGGCTCGCCACCAAGAAAGCCGTGGTGACACAGGCGCTGCTGGAGTACATCCAGAAGCGCCGTCAGCACCAGGTGACCGCGTTGTTCGGGACGGTCGCGTACGACAAGGACTACGACTACAAGGCGCTGCGCAAACAGGGCGTTGCCATCAAGGCCAAGCGCGGGCGTGCAAGTTCTCGTTGACACGTCCGTCTGGTCGCTCGCGCTTCGCCGGCCGAATCGTGCGCGGGCGGAGTCTCACCCTGCCGTGATGGCGCTGCGCGACCTGATCGCAGACGGTCGCGCGGTGACGATCGGTGCGATCCGCCAAGAGCTGCTCAGCGGAATCAGGTCCGCGGCGGCGTTCGACAAACTTCGGGATGCCTTGCGCGCCTTCGACGATTTGCCATTGCAGATCAGCGACTATGAACTCGCCGCCCAATGCTTCAATACCTGTCGCGGCAAAGGCGTGCAAGGCGCCCCCACGGACCTGCTCATTTGTGCAGTCGCCCAGGCGCGCGGCCTGCCGATCTTGACGACTGACCGCGACTTCCTGCTCTACAAACGCCATCTGGCGATCGAGCTGTTTGCCGACTTCGTGGCGTGATGCGCTGGGGTCCATGCGATCCGTTGTATTGTGGTATGGCTTGAGTAACCCATACGCCCATATGAAGACCACGATCGACATTTCCGACTCCATTCTTCTGCAAGCCAAGCGGCTCGCGGCGCGCCGCGGCACCACGGTCAAGGCCCTGGTCGAGCTGGGCTTGCGCCGGGTCATTGCCGACCGGAACAGCGACACCCGCTTCGTGTTCCAGCCCGTCACCGACCAACTCGGCGCCGGTGCAAGCCAGTCCCCCGGGCTGCCGTGGGAGCAAGTGCGTGACCTGATCTACGAAGGGCGAGGCACGTGATCGCGGTCGACACCAACATCCTGGTCCATGCGTTCCGCGAATCCAGCCCGTTTCACGCAGCAGCGCTGGCATGCATCAAGCACTTGGCCGAGGGTACCGCGGCCTGGGCGGTGCCCTGGCCCTGCGTGCACGAGTTCTTGGCGATCGTCACCAACCCTCGGATTCCCCCCGGAGCTGTGCCGATGCCTGACGCGCTGGCCGCCGTGGAGGCCTGGATGGCGTCACCATCGCTGGTCCTGCTCGCGGAGTCGGGCACGCATTGGCAGGAGCTGAAAGGCCTGCTCGCTGCCGGCCGGGTGCAAGGCGGCATGGTGCACGACGCTCGTATCGCGGCGCTGTGCCGCCAGCATGGCGTGCGCGAGCTGTGGAGCGCCGACCGCGATTTCGGGCGGTTTCCCGCGCTGAAGGTGCGCAACCCGCTGATCACGGCCTGAGGCCGATCCAGTGGCCGATTCCGTCGCAGCGCAATTCACCAGCGCTGCGCGGGCGGGCCTTTGCGAACTGTCAACGATCGACCGATACTGCGCGCCGGCACCGACTCACGGAGAAGCCCGGTGAACTGCTCAGCCTGCGGCGCATTGAACCCGGAAGGCAAGCGCTTCTGCGCGGACTGCGGCGCGCCTGTGCAGCTGCAATGCGCGGCTTGCGGTGCGGCCAACGCACCGCGCAACAAGTTCTGCGGAGATTGCGGTGCGGCGCTGGCGGCTGCAACAGCCGAGGCGAGCCCAAGCTCATCGCGCCCGACCACCCGGCCAGCGCCGACGCACACCTCGACTGACGCTGCAGCCGCAACCAAATCCACCCCCGACGCAGAGCGGCGTCAACTCACCGTCATGTTCTGCGACCTGGTGGGCTCGACGCTGCTCGCCAATCGGCTCGACCCGGAGGACTTTCAGCGGATCATCCGCAACTACCACGCCGCGGTGGCAAGCGCGGTCGCGCCGTTCGAGGGCCATGTTGCCCAGTTGCTCGGCGACGGCGTGCTCGTCTACTTCGGCTACCCGCGTGCCCATGAAGACGACGCCTTACGCGCCGTGCATGCCGCACTCGCGGTGCTGGCCGAGGTCACAGTGCTGAAACCTCAGGGCGAGGCCGAACTGCAAACCCGCATCGGCATCGCCACCGGCCTGGTCGTGGTCGGCGAGGTCGGCAGCGGCACGCCCGCCGCCGAGCACAGCGCCAGCGGCGAGACGCCGAATCTCGCGGCGCGCCTGCAAGCGTTGGCCTCGCCGGGCGAGA
>JANOLA010000785.1:0-3904 GCA_031419535.1 Burkholderiales bacterium
CGGGTCGCCGCCGAAGCGCGCCGGGTCGGTGAGCCTGGGAATGATGTCCAGGAACTCGAACACCGAACCCGGCCAGCCGTGCGACAGCAACAACGGATACGGCCGCGGCCCCTTGCCCGGCACATGCAAAAAGTGCAGGTCGATGCCATGCAGCTTCACTTTGAACTGCGCAAACGCGTTGAGGCGAGCCTCCTGCGCACGCCAGTCGAAGTGGCGATGCCAGTATTCGACCAACTGCTGCATGTAGGCCACCGCTGCGCCGTAGGCCCAGGGTTCGCCGGGTGCCTGATCGGGCCAGCGCGTGCGCACCAGGCGCTCGCGCAAGTCGGCGATCGCGTGGTCGGGAATGTGCAGTTGGAATTCTCGGGCGGTCGGATTCATCGCCTTGTTCTCCTCGGTGACTCCCGCCATTGTGGCGGGCGAGCGCCCAGGGGAGGGAAAGGCGCTCGGTTCGTCGACGGCACGCCCGGTGATCGACTCGTCCGCGATCAAAGCGTGCGGAATTTCCGCGGCAACGCTTCGCCGGTGCCGCCGGCCAAGCGCGGCGGGAGATGCATCGCCTATCTTTCTCGCCCGCGCACGACGCTCTCCGTTGCGTGGGCTCAAATCGGCGAGGGCATCGGGAAGGACGACGCATGAAGTATCCATTGGCTCTGTCGATCGCGGCGTTCGCCTGCGGCTGCGCCACCAAGGCGCCGCAGACCGCGGACGAGTTCCGGCGCATGGCGCCGGGTGCGTTCATGATTCAGGTGCAGTCGTTCGAAGTGAAGCGGTCCGTGCGTGAGGTCGGCGAGACGTTCCGCAAGCGTGCGCCCGAGTGCCTGAGCGTGACGACACGTTCGACCGAGCGGGGCCCCGGCCACATTCACACCGTCGAGACGGCGTACAAGCCGACGACGCTCGTCAGCGCGGATCGGGCCGAGCTGCACCTGCAGCAAAAACACCTGAAGGGCGTGATCGCGGTGCACCAGGAGCCCGAGGCCGGACACTACCTGTTTGTCGTCGACGCCAATGCCGTGGATCGCGGCACGACGAAGGTCCAGATCATCGGACCCTCGCGCGGCTACGACGTGGTGGTGTCGGCGGTCAAGGCGTGGGCATCGGGCAGCAGCATGGGCTGCCCGGACCTGACGAAGATCGGCTGATGCGGCGCTTCGTGCGGCAGGCCGTCGCACTGCTGACTGCCGCGCTGCTGGCCGGCTGCGCGAGCGACAAGCGCTACGCAGCCTTGCCCGAGCAGAACCTGGTGATCCGCACCGACATCCAGTCGGGGGTGCGCGCCGTGCTCGGCGTTCATGCCGTGGACGCGAAATGCGAGCCCGTGTATGAGGGCTCCATCCCGCTCGACCAAGCTCTCGTGCGAGTCGGCATTCCGAGCGGACGGCCGAACCTTCTGTTGTTCCGTTTCGCGACGTCGTCGTACCTTGGCGCCAGGCAGGGGTCGGTGGACCGCGAAACCGTACTGCGGCCTCGTCCGGGAGCGACGTACGACGTGCGCGTGACCTACAAGAACGACTTGTACGACGTGGTCATCCGCGAAATCCCCGTGCCCGGCGGCCAGGGCCGCGAGGTGCCGCTCGCCGCGCTGCGCGCCTGCGCGGCGCGCGGTTGAGCGCCCAGCTGCGCTGCCACGCAGCGCAGACCCACCCTCACGCGTAGCGCAACTCGCCGGCCTTCCCGCGAAACACCCAGTACGAAAAAACCGTGTAGCCGGCGATCGCCGGAACGGAAATGAGCACGCCGATCAGGATGACTTTCAGCGACGCCGTGCTGCTTGCCGCTTGCCAGATCGTCAGGCGGTCGATCACGACGAAGGGGTAGAGGCTGTACGCGAGGCCCAGAAAACCGAGGATGAACACGAAGATCAGCAGCACGAACGGCAGCCAGCTGAGCGGCCCGCGCACCATGCGCGTGTTCAAAACCGCGCGCACGGCGACCAGCGCGACGCCGGTCATCAGCGGAATCGCGGCCAGTGCAATCAACGCGGGCAACGTGAACCAGCGCTCGCGCACCGTCGCGCTGATCCACGGCGTGGCGAGCGAAATCAACACCAGCCCGGCGACCATCGGCGCCCAGGCGATGCGGGCCCAGCGCACCGCCTTGTCCTGCAACTCGCCGTCGGTCTTCATGATGAGCCAGGTGGCGCCGAGCAGCACATACCCCATCGGCAGCGCGGCAGCGATCGCCGCGGCGAACAGCGGGTAGTTCCAACCCTCGCCGAAGCCGCTGACGTAGCGGCCGAGCATCCAGCCCTGCGACACGGCGGCGAGCAGCGAGCCGGCGAAGAACAGCCGGTCCCACATCGCCTTGCGCTGCGCGCGCGCCTTGACGCGGAAGTCGAACGCGACGCCGCGCAAGGTGAGGCCGACCAGCATCAGCGCCACCGGCAAGTACAGCGCGCCGAGCACGACACCGTGCGCCTTGGGGAAGGCGACGAGCAAGATGCCGATGCCCAGCACCAGCCAGGTCTCATTCGCGTCCCAGAACGGGCCGATCGAGGCGATGAGCACATCTTTTTCGGCGTCGGTCGCGCGCGGCAGCAGCATGCCCACGCCGAGGTCGTAACCGTCGCTGATGACGTAGACGAGCATCGACAACCCCATCAGCGCCATGAAGATCACGGGCAGCATTTGCTCGAAGCTCATCGACGTCATGGCGTGGCTGCTCGCGCTTCGGCGGCGTGTGCAGCGCCGGTTGCCGGCGCGGGTGCGGCGTCACCCTTGAGCGCCATGTAGGCGAGCACGCTCACGTAGGCGGCGATCAGCGCGAGGTAGAGCGCGATGTACAGCGCCAGCGTCAGCGCGATCGTCGGGGCGGAAACCGACGACGCGACTTCAGCCGTGCGCAGCAATCCGTAGACGATGAAAGGCTGGCGTCCGATTTCGGTGACGTACCAGCCGGCGAGCGTGGCGACCCAGCCGGAGAACGTCATTCCCGCCAGACCCCACAGCAGCCAGCGCGGCAGTTGCCGCGGCTGCCATGCACAGCGCCGGTACAGCCACCAGCCGAGCCAGCTCGCAACGAGCATCAACACGCCCACGCCGACCATCGCGCGAAACGCAAAGAACACCGGCGCCACCGGCGGGTGCCGGCCGCGGAAATGATCCAGGCCCTTGATTTCGCCGTCTGCCTCGTGCGTGAGGATCAGGCTCGCGAGCTTCGGAACCGCCACTTCGAAATGGTTGCGGCGCTGTTCTTCATCGGGCCAGGCGAACAGCAGCAGCGGCACACCGCGCTGCGTGGCCCACACGCCCTCCATTGCCGCGATCTTCTGCGGCTGGTGCTGCAAGGTGTTCAGACCGTGCAGGTCGCCGACGAAGATCTGCAGCGGGATCAGCAGCGCGCCGAGGCTCAGCCCGACGCGCATCACCTTCGGCGTGGCCTGATTCACCGCGCCATGCAGCACCTGCCAGGCACTGAGGCCGGCGACCAGAAACGCCACCGTCAGCGCCGAGGCGAGCAGCATGTGCGCCAGGCGATAAGGAAACGACGGGTTGAAGACCACGTCGACCCAGCTCAGCACATGGAACTCGCCGTTCACCACCTCGAACCCTGTGGGCGTTTGCATCCAGGAATTGAGCGCGAGGATCCAGAACGCGCTGAGCGTGGTACCGAAGGCGACGAAGAACGTCGCCATCAAGTGGATGCGTTCGCTGACGCGCCCATGCCCGAACAGCATGATGCCCAGAAACCCGGCCTCGAGAAAGAACGCCGTCAGCACCTCGTACGCGAGCAAGGGCCCGGCGACATTGCCCACGCGCTCCATGAAGCCCGGCCAGTTGGTGCCGAACTGAAAACTCATCGTGATGCCCGACACGACACCCAGCGCGAACGTCAGCGCGAACACCTTGGTCCAGAAGCGATATCCGATCAACCAGGCGTCGTCGCGGGTGCGCAGCCAGCG
>JANOLA010000786.1:0-9402 GCA_031419535.1 Burkholderiales bacterium
TCGCGCCCCGCCCGCTGCACCACCTGCGTCAGCGGCTCCATCAGGTACTGCGGTTGATGTCTTCCGGGCGCACCAGCGCTTCGATGATGAGTTGCTGGTTATCGGGCACGATCTCGGCAATCGTCTCGCGCGGCGGAATCACCGCGCCAGGCGCGGTGACCTTCAGGTCCATCACCTCGCCCGACGCGGGGGCGGTGATCACCTGGCGCTTCGCCGCGTCGCCCGTCTTGCGCTGCTCTTGCTGAATCTCGGCCAGCCGCGCCTGCGTCACCTTGAGCTGGTCGCTCGCCTGTTGGCGGTATTCGTTTTCCATGCCCTTGATCCGCAGGCTCGTGTCCACGAACCTCTGCTCGCTGCGCGCGAGTTCGGAGCGGCGCTCTTCGAGCTTGACGCCGTAGTCGGCCATCTGCGCTTCGATCTGCGTCACGCGCGCGTTCGAGATGAAGCCCTCTTTCAGCAGGCCCTGGTTGGCGGTGAGTTCCTGGCCCTGCAGCTTGAGTGATTCGCCGGCGCGTTCGATCTGCGCCCGCAGCGCCACCGTCTCCTGGTTCACCTTCACCTGTTGCGAGCGCAGCAGCGCCACCTGCGAGGTCAGCGCACCGCGTCGCGCGGCGAACAGAGACCGTTCATTGACCAGCAACTCGGCCAAGCCGGCATCACTCCTGGCCGCTTGCGGCACGTAGCCGATGTGCGGGCCGACCGCTTCGCGCGGCATTTGCGTCAGGTCGGCGCCGTCGAGCCGTACCGCACCCCCACTGGGCTGCCACAACCCCGCCAGCACACGGATCAGGCTGGATTTTCCCGCCCCGCTGGGGCCGATGATCGCCAGCGCCTCGCCGGGCGCCAGGCTCAGCGACACACCCGCCAGGATCAAGCGGTCGCTGCGCGGAAAAAGCATATCCACAAAAGTGTGGAGACAAGATTCGCTTACCGGCTTGACGACGCTTGGGTGCTGAGCGGTGCGCTGGAATATCAGTTCCTCAATCGCGTGGCGTACCGCAACCCCAACGTTCCCCTGGGCACGCAAGCCGAGGAACGCAGCCGCTACGTGGCGCTCGACGCGATGCTGAGCCGCCGCTGGTAACTGCCTCGCGCGGTTGGTCCGGGTCAGTTCGCTGGCACTGCGGCCACGATGTCGTAGACCTGATGCCCGATGGCGGCACGCTGCGCGGTGAAGGTGACGTGCAGTTGGTGGCCGATCTGCAGCAGGCTGGGGTAGGAAAACTCTTCGCCTTGCGCCCCGCGCCGTATGTCCGGGGCGTCGTGCCAGCGCAGCGCATCGCTCGACGTGGACAGCCGCAGCCACTGGCGCGGCGCGGCGGGGGCGCCAAGCGAGTCGTTGTGCGCCATCGCGAAACCGCCTTCGGCGAGGCGAATCGCGGCGACGGAGCTGTCGATGTTGTTCAGGTCGAGCGCGGCCTGATCTTGCCAAGCCAACCCCGAATCGCTGCTCGTCGCCCGCTGGATGCGCCGCTGCGCTCCGTGGTCGCGCATCAGGGCGTGGACCTCGGTCGACGATACCGGCAGCAGCGCGGGCTGCAGCGATGTGGTCGAGGCGCCGATTCGCACGCTGCGTTGCGGCGCGCCTTGCGCATCCATCGCGATCAGCATCGGGTACTTGTGGCCCAGCTCGAAGTACGCGGGCAGCAACCAGCCGCCGTCGGCCAGGCCCACCGGGTTGGTCCGCACGAGCACGCTGGTGTTGAACAGCGGCGACAAAGCCAGCATGCGCTGGGCGGCGAAACTTCGGCCTTGATCGCTGGAAACCAGATGCACGATGCGCGACGCCGCCCAACCGCCCAGTCCAGTGGCCACGACGTAGAGGTGGACACGGCCGTCGCGCGCCACCCAGGCCGCCGGATTGCCCAGGCGCCGCACGCCAAAGCCCAGTTGCCGGCCCAACTCGCCACGCTCGACGATGCGTTGCGCGGCGCTCCAGCGGCCGTCTTTCCAGCGCGCTGCGTAAAGCGCCACGTCGGCAGCGCTCTCGCGCGCGCCGGCCCACCAGAAGGCGAGCAGCTCACCATCTTCGAAGGCCGCCAAGGCGCTGGCGTGCGCGGAAGGCACACCTTCGGGCATGGGAATCGTCGAGGTCGAACGCAGCGTCAGGCGGGGTGGCGAAGCGGCTTGCGGCGATGCGGCTTGGGGCGTCGCGGCTTGCAGTGTCGCGGGTGCGGCGCCGGCGGGAAGCGCGAGCCTCACCGCGGGCGGGACCGCATCGCGCGCATAGCGAATCGTTTCGGCGGCGCCGCAGGCGATCAGCAGCGCCAGTGCCCAAGGCATGAGCCTGGCAGCTCCGGCCGTGTGGGCAGGCTCAGCCACCACCGCGCTGCGTTGACAGGTCGAAGTAGCGCATCACTTGCTGGCGCGTTGCGTCGTCGACGGCCTCGAATCGAAACGACACCGCCAGACGGGGCATGCGCAGAAGCGCGATCTGGCGCGGCGCCAGGGTGCACCAGGCCAGGCTCATCGTGCCTTCGCCGATGGCGACTTCGGCGCTGCCCTCGTGCCACACGATGCTGCGTTCACCACAGGCGCGCGGCAGCCAGCCGCGAAGCTCGGCGGCGGTGCACCCCATTTCGCGCTCGAAAGCGGCCGGATACCAGGCCTGCATGTGGATGTTTTCGGCCCGTTTCAGCCGCCAGCCTCAGCCGCCAGCTCAACCACCAGCAATCGGCGGCCAGATCGCCAGCACGTCGCCGTCTTTCAGCACATGCGTCATGCGCTGTTCGGGCGCGACATAGACACCGTTGACGAGCACCAGGTGCACCATCTTTTGCGGCAAGCCGAAGGGCTCGATCACGCGCTCGATCGGCGTGGCCTCGGGCAGGTCGAGTTCGACGCGGTTGCTGGTGCGCTCTTGCGGCGGCAGATACTCGGTGAGGCCGGCGTACAGCTTGAACGTGATTTTCATTCGCGAATCATCGCACCGGATGGGCAGCCCTCACCCCACCCTCTCCCGGAGGGAGAGGGAGCAAAACCCGCTCTCCCGGAGGGAGAGGGTGCAATGCGGTGCCACCCTATGCCGCCTTCAGCCAGCCGCGCTTGTCTTGCGCCTGCGCGCACGCCAGGTAGGCGGGCATCAACTGCGTCGGGTCTTTCATCAGCGTGTCTTTCCACGCGCCCAGGTGGAGCTGGCCTTCGACCAGGCCGCGCATCACGCCGACATGGTCGCTCCAGCCCACCGAGTTGCAGCCTACCAGCACGTCGCCCTTGAACTGCAGGCTCAGGTGCCGGCCAGCCGCCGTGTCGGTGAGTTCGGCGTGTTCGCCGCCGGGAACGCCTTGCCAGTCGCCAAAACTGGTGGAGACGAGCCCCAGCGTGTCGAGCACGTTGATCTGGGTCACGCCTTTGAGCACCGCGCGCTTTCCGGCCATGTTCATCGCCGCCACATAGGCCTGGTCGGCGGCGTTGGGCTGGATCGCGCTGACGATCGTCTTGCCGCTCACTTTGTCGAAGGCTTCGGCGCAGTCGCCCGCGGCGTAGATGCCGGGCACCGAGGTTTGCAGGTGCTCGTCGGTCAGCACGCCGAGCAGGCACTTCACGGCCGAGCCTTCGAGGAAACCGATGTTGGGCTTGACGCCGGTGGCGCTGATGATGAGGTCTGCGCCCAGCGTCTTGCCGTTCGACAGCTTGACGCGCCAGCCGCCGCGCCCATCGTCTGCCAAGGGCGCTGGAGCGCTGGTAAGGAAATCCGCGATCTTGCCGAGCAGGCCGCGCTCTTCGGGCGCCGCGCCCGGCGCCGGGGCTGCGCTGATGCTCTCGACGCGCGCACCGGTGTGCACCGCCACGCCCTTCTTCTCGCACCAGGCCTTGATCATGCCGCCGGCCGTGGGGCCCATCATGCGCGGCACCATGCGGTCGCCCATCTCGACCACGGTGAGTTCAACGCCGCGCGACGCGAGCGCCTCCATGATGATGCAGCCGATGAAACCGGCGCCCATCTGCACCACGCGCTGGCCCTTGCGCGCCTTGGCGATGATGTGGCGCGCGTCGGCGAGGGTCCAGCAGGGGTGCACGTCGGGCGAGTCGATGCCGGGGATCGGCGGGCTCATCGGCGACGAGCCGGTGGCGATGAGCAGCGTGTCGAACAGCACGGTGCTGCCGTCGCTGAGGCTCACGCTGCGCCGCGCCGTGTCCAGCGCCGTGCATCGCGCTTGCCGGACCGCGATGCGCAAGTTGGCGAAATGCGCCGAGTCGCGCCGCAGGTGCGTTCCGGATTCGCCCACGTCACCCATCAGCAGATACGGAATCGCCATGCGCGAATACGGCGCCTCGGGCTCGTCGCCGACGATCAGGATGTCGTCATACGGCGCGTTCTTGCGGATCGTCTCGGCGGCAATCACGCCAGCCGGCCCGGCGCCCAGGATCACGTGTTTCATGCGTTTGTCTCCTCGCAAAAAAAGAGAAGGCGGCTCCGCGAACCGCCTTCATCCTCATGAGTCAATGTGGCTTTGCCACTTGACTCATACCCCTCGGGGGGCGGGCCGGGCTGGCCCGGCCCTCGGGGCTCCCAGCAACGCTGGATGAACTACAGCCCGAGGCGCGTGCGCGTCTCTGGCTTGAGCTGGCCGTTCGCGTCCCAGCCGCGAACCTCGTAGTACTTCGGCAGCATTTCGGGCAACTTGCTGACGAGGCCCTTGGCCGGGCCGGTCTTAGCGGGTTCGGTGAGCAGGCGCTTGGGCAACGTGTCGTCTTTCGCCGTGAAGCCGGCCTTGTTGTTGAAGTCGCGCTCCATGTTCCAGATGCGCTCGCCGATCAGGCTCAGGTTCTCCAGCGTGAACTCGGGCCCGCACGCCGCGGCGACTTGCGGTGCCACGTCGGCCAGGCCCCAGGCGAAGCTGGTGAAGATGCAGATGCCGGCGGAGTCGAACACGCCCGTCGCATCCTGGAACGCCTTCACCAGGTCAGGCTTGCCTTCGGCCGACAGCGGGTCGGTCTTGATCGGAATCCCCAGCACTTCGGAGGCCACCGTGTAGCCACGCAGATGGCAGGCACCGCGGTTCGCGGTCGCATAGGCCAGGCCCATGCCCTGGATGCCGCGGCTGTCGTAAGCTGGGAATTCCTGGCCCTTGACCGTCATCGACAGATCCGGATGCCCGTACTTCTTCGTCAGGCGCGCCGAGCCTTGGCCGATTTCCTTGCCGAAGCCCTCGCCCTTGGCCGTGATCTCGGCGAAGTGCGCGAGCGCCTGGGCCGAGCCGAACTTGGCGTCGATACCGATCTGCTCTTTCGTCAGCACGCCCATCTCGTACAGCTCCATCACGGCGCCGATCGTCGCGCCGAATGAGATGGGGTCCATGCCGTGCTCGTTGCACAGCACGTTGGCGTATTGCAAGGCGTCGAGGTCGTTCACGCCATTCGCCGCGCCCAGCGCCCACGCCGCTTCATATTCCAGGCCGCCCGAGGCGCCCCAGTACTGCGGCTTGTTCTCGACCGTGAAGTGGCCCTTGTCGATGGTCTGGATGCGACCGCAAGCGATGGTGCATCCGAAACACGCCTGGTTCGTGACTAGGGGCTTCTTGCCGTCGGTCTTGCGCGGCGTGGCCATCGCTTCGGCCGAGATGTCTTTTGCGCCTTCGAACGCCACATCGCGGTGGTTGCGAGTGGGCAGCGCGCCAATCTCGTTGATCACGTTCATCAGCACCTGCGTGCCGTAAGTCGGCAAGCCCTGGCCGGTGACGCCGTTCTCGGCAAGGATTTTCTTCTTCTCGTAGGTGACCTTCATGAACTCCTTGGGGTTGGCGATGTTGCCCACGCCCTTCGTGCCACGCACCGCGATCGCCTTCAGGTTCTTGCTGCCCATCACGGCGCCCACGCCCGAGCGGCCCGCCGCGCGGTGCAGGTCGTTCACGACGGCCGCGAAGAGCACCAGGTTCTCGCCCGCGCCGCCGATGCTGGAAACGCGCGTCAGCGGATCTTGCAAGCCCTTCTTCAGTGCCGCCTCGGTCTCGAACACCGTCTTGCCCCACAGGTGCGCGGCGTCGCGCAGTTCGGCCGTGTCGTCATTGATGTACAAGTACACGGGCTTGGGCGACTTGCCTTCGAAGATCACCATGTCCCAGCCGGCCATCTTCAACTCAGCGCCCCAGTAGCCGCCCGAGTTGGAGCAAGCAATCGCGCCGGTCAGCGGGCCTTTCGTGACCACCGTATAGCGGCCACCGGTCGAGGCCATCGTGCCGGTGAGCGGGCCGGTGGCCCAGATGATTTTGTTGTTCGGCGACAGCGGATCCACCTTGGGGTCGATTTCCGACACCAGATATTTGCTGGCCAGACCGCGCGAGCCGAGGTACTGCTTGGCCCACTCCATGTTGAGAGGCTCCGACTTGGTGGTGCCGGCGGTGAGGTTGACGCGAAGAATTTTTCCTGCCCAAGACATAGTGTTCTCCTTAGGCTGTGGTTAGGCGGCTGCGCCGGGCTGCGAGCTTGGCTGGTTCCCGAGCTTGTCGGCCCAGGCGGCCATCTTGTTCAGGCCGGTCCAGTTGGCGTCGACAAACGTGATCGCGCCGGTGGGGCAGGCTTCGGCACACGCCGGCTCGCCGCCGCACAAGTCGCACTTCTGCACCTTGCCGGTTTCCTGCACATAGTTGATCGTGCCGAACGGGCAGGCGATGGTGCAGACCTTGCAGCCGACGCAGGTGGCGTCGTTCACGACCTTCGCGCCGGTCAGAGCGTCGAGCGTGATCGCTTCCACTGGGCAGGCGTGCAGGCACCAGGCTTCGTCGCACTGGGTGCAGGTGTAGGGCACCTTGCGGCCGGTGTGATGGAAGTCGAACACCTTGATGCGCGACTTGGCGGTGGCGTAGGTGCCGTAGTTCTCGAACGAACAAGCCATCTCGCACTGCAGGCAGCCGGTGCACTTGTCCGGGTTGATGTGGAGCGTCTTTTGCATGGAATGAATTCCTGTTTTTGAGGCCATCGACGACGAAGATTCGCACACACCCAACGCCCACCCCACCCACCCGGCGGCGCCTATGCACACGGAGTCCTATCTTCGGAACCTCTCCCTTCGCTGGCTATTTGGGGCAAACCCTAGGTTCGCGGTCTTGTTGTTCCGTGGCGTCACATTCAGCAGGGTCAGACTTCCCCATCTCCACCCCATCGGCCAGCCGTGTCGGCGAAAGATCGGCCCCGCTCAGGCCGAGGTCTTGGAGATCTCCCGGCAGCGGCTGGCGCATCGCCAAGGCCGCCGCCGCGCGCGACGCGCCCGATGAGGTCTGGATGCCATAGCCGCCCTGCGCGGCGAGCCAGAAGAAGCCTTCAATGCGCGGGTCGTAGCCGGCGACCAGGGTCTTGTCGGCGACAAAGCTGCGCAGCCCCGCCCACTTGGAGTGAATCTTGCGGATGTCGAACGTGGTCGCCCGGCTCACCCGGTCGACGAGCAGCGCGATGTCGTATTCGTCGGGCTGCGCGTCGCAAGGCTCGGAAGGCGTTTCGTCGGCGAGCGACGCGAGCACGCGGCCGGCTTCGGGCTTGAAGTAGTAGGTTTCATCGGCGTCGATCACCGCCGGCCAGTCGTGGATGTTCATGCCGGGCGCGGCGTCGAACGTGATCACGGTGCGGCGCAGCGGTTGCACGCCCAGGGCGCGCGCGCCGGCCAGCTTGGCCACCGTGTCGGCCCAGGCGCCGGCGGCGTTCACGATCACGGGTGCGTGAAAGTCGCCGGCCGTTGTGTGGACCAGCCAGCGCCCCGCCGTGCGCTGCAGGGCCCGCACCTCGGCCTGGCAATGCAGCGCGGCGCCGAGGTGCCGCGCGCCGCGCAGATAGCCTTGATGCAAGGCGTGCACGTCAATGTCCATCGCGTGCGGCTCCCACAGCGCGCAGTCCACTTGATCGACGCTGTAGACCGGCACTCGCGCACGCGCCAACGCGCCGCTCCACAGCTCCAACCCCGAGACCGTGCCCGCCATCTCGGCGATGTTGCGCTCCAGCATTTCGCGCTGCGCGGCGCTGGCCACGACGAGAGTGCCGCGCGGCGTGAGGATGGGGCTGTTCGTGAAGCTGCTCGGCGGGTTCATGAAGAATTCGCGCCCGGCACGCGTCAACGCGCGCATCGTTGCATTGCCGTAGGTCTCGGAGTACAACGCCGCAGAGCGACCCGTCGTGTGATAACCGGGCTGGTCTTCGCGCTCGAGCAGGGTCACCCGGCCATGCTGGGCGAGCTCGTAGCTCAGCGACGCTCCCGCGATGCCGGCGCCGATGACGATGAAGTCGCTCGAACGATCCTCAAGCGCTGCCATAACCGCCTCCACCTGGCGTTTCGATCACGAACACGTCGCCTGGTGCCATCGCCGTCGAGCCGATGTGGCCGATCGCCTCCACGGCGCCGCCCACACGCTCGACCCGGTTCACTCCCACCGCGCCATCTGCACCGCCAGCCATGCCGAACGCGCCGTGGTGCCGGCCGTTGCTGAGAATCGACGCGGTCATCGCTTCGAGAAAGCGCACACGCCGCACCGCGCCGTCACCACCCGTCCAGCGCCCGGTGCCGCCGGAACCGTGGCGGATCGAATAACTGTCGAGCCGCACCGGAAAGCGGAACTCCAGCACTTCGGGGTCGGTGAGGCGCGAGTTCGTCATGTGCGTCTGCACCACGCTCGTGCCGGCGAAGCCCGGCCCGGCGCCCGAGCCACCGGAGATCGTTTCGTAGTACTGGTGGCGCTCATTGCCGAAGGTGAAGTTGTTCATCGTGCACTGGCTCGCCGCCATCACGCCCAGGGCGCCGAGCAGCGCGTTCGTCACGCAGGTCGAGGTTTCCACATTGCCCGCGACCACCGCCGCGGGCGGCATCGGGTTGAGCATGCAGCCTTCGGGGACGATCACGTGCAGCGGCTTCAAGCAGCCCGCGTTCAGCGGAATATCGTCGTCGACGAGCAGGCGAAACACGTAGAGCACGGCAGCCATCGTCACCGACTTGGGCGCGTTGAAATTGTTCGGCAGTTGCGCGCTGGTTCCCGTGAAGTCGATCGTCGCACTGCGTGCTGCGTTGTCGACTTGCACCTTCACCACGATGTTGGCACCGTTGTCCAGCGCCAGCGCAAAAGATCCGTCCTTCAATGCCGTGATGACGCGCCGCACCGACTCCTCGGCGTTGTCTTGCACGTGGCGCATGTAGGCGTCCACCGTGGCGCGGCCGAATTGCGCGACCATCGCGTGCAGCTCCTGCACGCCTTTTTCGTTCGCCGCGATCTGCGCGCGCAGGTCGGCGATCGTCTGATCCGGGTTGCGTGCCGGGTACGCTCCACCGGCCAGTTGGGCGCGCAGCTCCGGCTCGCGCAATCCGCCGTCGCGCACGAGCAGGAAGTTGTCGAACAGCACGCCTTCTTCGTCGATGCTCGTCGAGAACGGCGGCATCGAGCCGGGCGTGGAGCCGCCGATGTCGGCGTGGTGGCCACGCGAGGC